>NZ_LZKE01000122.1:0-32509 GCF_001672675.1 Mycobacterium sp. E2327 | reverse complement strand
CTTCGACCGGCAGCGCCACTGTCAGCGCCTCGAGCAGCGCGGCACGCGCATCGGTCGAAAACGCATTGTGGCGCTGCTGGACACCTCGGTGACCGGGATCGTGTTGAGCGGCAACGGTCCATCGTTCGGCAGCGGCGGGGACCTCGCGGAATTCGGCACCTTCGCCGACCCGGCGAGCGCGCACCTGGCCCGTACCCGGCACAGCCCCGCGCTGGCGCTCGATGCCCTGACCGCCCGGCTGGGCCGGGCCTGCCACGCCCGGGTGCACGGTCGGGTGATGGGCAGCGGACTGGAGATGGCCGCGTTCTGCGGATGGGTTGAGGCGCGCGACGATTCGGTGTTCGGGCTACCCGAATTGAGCCTCGGGCTGATCCCGGGCGCCGGCGGAACCGTCAGCATCCCCCGGCGGATCGGGCGCTGGCGCACCGCCTACCTGGTGCTGTCCGGTCGGACGATCGGCGCCGACACCGCCCGGGAGTGGGGGCTGGTGGACGCGACTTACGTTGGCGCCCAAGGCCTCACGTAAGGTCAGAAGCCCGAATACGTGGTGGTGGTCGTGGACGGGAGGTTCGAGACGGCGACCGCGAAGACGAAGGCGTACAGGACGCCGATGATGACGTAGGCGGCCACGCCCGCGATGGCGCCGATGATGGCCCACTTCTTCGCGCTGTCGGCAGCGGATTGCGCCTCGGCGTAGCGGCCCTGGGTCCACAGCCCGGAGACCTTGGTGGAGTACACGATCGAGACGATCCCGAACGGCAGGCAGCACAGCACCGTGACCAGGATCGCCCAGACGAGGTAGTTGTCCGGCTCGCGCTGGGCCGGCCAACCCGGTTGCGGGGCGGGGTATCCCGGTTGCGGTGCCGGGTATCCCGGCGGCGGCGGCTGGCCCTGCCACGCCGGAGGCTGCTGGCCCTGCCACTCTGGGGAACCTTCGTAAGGCCCTGGGGGATAACTCATGGCAGCTGCCTCTCTTTGCTGGCGCCGAAGTCAGGCAAATATACAGCAAACCCGGGCATCAATCAGGGAGGTTCGCGTCAGATCCCGCCCCGGGCAACGAGCTGCGCCGCGATCACGTTGCGCTGAATCTCGTTGGTGCCCTCACCGACGATCATCAGCGGCGCGTCGCGGAAGTAGCGTTCGACGTCGTACTCGGTGGAGTAGCCGTAGCCGCCGTGGATGCGCACGGCGTTCAGCGCGATCTCCATCGCCGTCTCGGAAGCGAACAGCTTGGCCATCCCCGCCTCCATGTCGGCGCGTTCGCCGCTGTCGTACCGCTCGGCGGCGTAGCGGGTGAGCTGTCGCGCGGCCGTCAGCTTGGTCGCCATGTCGGCCAGGTAGTTACCGATCGACTGATGCTTCCAGATCGGGCGCCCGAAACTTTCCCGCTGCTGCGCGTAGGCCAGCGCATCCTCGAGCGCCGCCGTCGCCACACCCAGGGCGCGGGCGGCCACCTGGATGCGGCCCGTCTCGAGCCCCTTCATCATTTGCGCGAAGCCCTCGCCGACCCGGCCGCCCAGCACCGCCGACGCCGGTGCGCGGAATTCGGCGAACGACAATTCACACGACTCGACGCCCTTGTAGCCCAGCTTGGGCAGGTCCCGCGAGACCGTCATGCCCGGTCCGTGCTCGGCGAGCACGATCGAGATGCCCTTGTGGCGCGGCGTGGCGTTCGGGTCGGTCTTGCACAGCAACGCGATCAGCCCGGACCGGCGCGCGTTCGAAATCCACGTCTTGGAACCGTTGATGACCAGAGTGCCGGTGCCGTCCTGGACAGCGATCGTCGTCATGTTCTGCAGGTCCGAGCCGCCGCCCGGCTCGGTCAGCGCCATGGTGGCGCGCAGCTCGCCGGTGGCCATCGGCGGCAGGTAGGTGCGTTTCTGCTCCTCGGTGCCGAACAGCGTCAGCAGCTTGGCCACCACGGTGTGCCCGCCCATCGCGCCGGCCAGGCTCATCCAGCCCCGGGCCAGCTCCTCGGTGATGCGCACATAGCAGGGCGTCGACACCGGTGAGCCGCCGTATTCCTCGGGGATGGCCAGGCCGTAGATGCCGATCCGTTTCATCTGGTCGATCCACGCCTCGGGATAGGTGTTGGCGTGCTCGACCTCGCGGACGGCGGGTTTGACCTCGCGGTCGATGAACGCTCGCACGGTGGCGACCAGCATGTCTTCTTCATCGTTCAGCTCACTGCTCACGTGTGCCATATTGGGCCCGTGACTTATGCGCAGGTTCGGGAGGGCGGCCCCTACTTCGACGATCTCTCGGTCGGCCAGGTCTTCGACTGGGCGCCGGCGATGACGCTCTCGGCGGGGATGGCCGCCGCGCATCAGGCGATCGTGGGGGACCGGTTGCGCCTGGCCTGCGATGCGGTGCTGAGCACCGCCGTGACCGGCGTGCCGGGACCGCTGGCGCACCCGGCGCTGGTCTGCGACGTCGCGATCGGCCAGTCCACGCTGGCCACCCAGCGCGTCAAGGCCAACCTGTTCTATCGCGGGCTGGTGTTTCACCGGTTCCCCGTCGTCGGCGACACCATCTACACCCGCACCGAAGTGGTTGGGCTGCGCGCCAATTCACCGAAGCCTGGCCGGGCGCCGACCGGATTGGCGGCGCTGCGGATGATCACGATCGACCAGGCCGACCGGCTGGTCCTCGACTTCTACCGGTGCGGCATGCTCCCGGCCAGCCCGGGCTGGAATCCCGAGAACGCGCCCGCCGACGATCTGTCGGCCGTCGGCGCCGACGTGCCCGGCCCGGCCCACGACCCGACCGCGCACTGGGATGCCGACGTCTTCCGAAACAAGGTGCCGGGGCCGCATTTTGACCCCGGCCTGGCGGGTACGGTGCTGCGCAGCACCGGCGACGTGGTCAGCGGCGCGCCCGAGCTCGCCCGGCTCACCCTGAACATCGCTGCCACACACCACGATTCGCGGGTCGGCGGGCAGCGGCTGGTGTACGGCGGCCACACCATCGGGCTGGCCCTCGCGCAGGCCAGCAGGCTGCTGCCCAACCTGGCGACGGTCCTGGGCTGGCAGTCCTGCGATCACACCGGCCCGGTGCACGAGGGCGACACTCTGTACAGCGAACTGCACGTCGAGACCGCCCGTCCAACCGAGCGTGGCGGGGTCTTGGGGCTGCGATCGGTGGTCTACGCGGTGGGCGAGCCCGACCGGCCAGTGTTGGACTGGCGGTTCGACGCGCTGCATTTCTGAGTTCCAAATACCGTTGACATCTGAATACCAACGGTATTTAATCGCACTCATGGCCACCCGCCTTCGCCGCTTAGAGCAGGTCGAACAGAATCGAGGACGCGTCTTGGCGGCGGCGCAGCGGGTCTTCATCGAGCGTGGCTATGCAGGTGCCAGTCTGGAAGCCATCGCGGACGAAGCCGGCTTCTCTAAGGGCGTCGTCTACTCCCAATTCGGAAGCAAGCCCGACCTGTTCTTCGCTCTACTCGAGCAACGGGTCGAGCAACGTGCGGCGAATAATCGGCGCGCGGTGGCGGGCCTCGGCGGCCTCGAGGCATTCCGGGCGTTGCTACGCGCGGGCAACGTCGACGACGAATCCGAGCCGGGGTGGCAGTTCGTGTTGACGGAGTTCCGGGCGCATGCCGCCCGCAACCCAGGCCTCAACCATCGCTACTCGGAGGTGCATGCCCGCGCGGTCGATAACCTCGCGGCCGTGCTGGCGCAGGTGTATGGGGCCGCCGACCTGCGCCCGACCATTCCCACCCGGTCGTTGGCCGAATTGATCTTCGCGACTGCGACGGGACTCGCGCTGGAGCGCAGCGCGAATCCGTCCGCAATTCCAGAACATCAAATCACCGAGTTACTGCTGCCCGCTTTGGGATTCACGCGATGACGACCACCGTGTCCACGTGGGATGAGCTGCGCTGTAGTGTACAGGAGAGCATATTAGGCGGTGCCGCAGCGCATTTCGAGCGCCTAACGTGGAACGAGGACCAGATCCTGTCCGAGCAACGCCGCGGCTTGACCAGGCTGCTGGCCCATGCTGTCGAACACTCCGGTTTCCACGCTCGTCGGCTACGCGGCCTCAACCTCGACTCGGTCGATCCCCGTGATATGTCGGCGCTACCGACGATGACCAAGGCCGACATGATGGCCGACCTCGACGACGTCTTCACCGACCGCCGGCTGCGCCGCGCAGACGTGGAATCCGCGTTGAGCCGCACCCGCGCTGAGCCGGTCCCGCTGCGGGACGGATACGTTGCGCTGGCCTCCGGCGGTTGCTCGGGCGCGCGAGGCCTTTTCGTGCTCGACCGCGAGGCCCTCACCTCGTTCGCCTTTGCGGTGCTGCGGCCGCCAGCCCCCGGATCGGTGTCGCGCCCACCGCAGCGCGATGACATCGGGGCGATGGTGGCGGCGCCATCGGCGATTCACGCCACAGGATTGGCGACGGCGTTGTCGGCCGGCGAAAGTTTGTTCGGTCGCTTCTACCTCGTCCCCGCGACCCGCCCGCTGCCCGCAATCGTGGAGGAACTCAATGGGATTCGGCCTACGATTCTGGCCGGTTACGCCTCCATGCTCGCGCGGCTGGCCGTGGAAGCTCGCGTCGGCCGCTTGAAAATTCGCCCCAGCCAGGTCTCCTCGACCAGCGAGACGCTGCTTCCGGAGATGCGGTCCGCTATCAGATCGGCCTTCGACGCCCCCGTCTTCGACGGCTTCGGGTCCACCGAGGGTCTGTTCGGGAAGACGGGCCCAGACGACGACACCTTCGCATTCAACAGCGACATGTGCATCGTCGAACTCGTCGACGCCGAGAACCGGCCCGTCCCGACTGGCATCCCCGCGGCTAAGGTACTGGTCACAAACCTGTTCAACCTGACTCAACCGTTGGTCCGCTACGAGCTCAACGACACGTTCGTTCGCGTGGCCGATGCGCCGGGCCACGGCCATCTGCGCGCCCGCGTGCGGGGCCGCAACGACGAAATCTTTCATTACCCGAATGGGACTGCCGTCCACCCGATCGTGATTCGGTCGGTGGTGGTCGCAACCCCTCAGATCATCGACTACCAGGTCGCCCAAACGCCCCACGGAATCGACGTATCCGCGGTTGCGACAAGCGATTTTGCCGTCGACGCTTTCGCGTCGCGGCTGACGTGCGCGCTGACCGATGCTGGCCTCAGCGAACCGCATGTCACGGCGCGGGCCGTCGACCAACTCGACCGAAACGCCACCAGCGGTAAATTTCGGAGGTTTGTTCCCCTGTGACCCACGCGCACAATGGGGTGCGTGAGTTCACTATCGGCCAGCTGGGGCAGCAGCGGGCTGGCCAGCCTGACCGGTCTGCCCGACGGGCCGCCCGACTTCTCCCGCGCGAACGTGCTGGCCCGCGCCGAGGAGGTGGCCACGGGCATCCGTCGCCGAACGGGCGTGCCCATCGACCCGGCCGCGCTGCTGGCCGGGCGGGCCGCCCTGCTCGGGTTGACCCGCCGCGGCCGGGTGTCGGCGGGCGGTGCGACCCGGTTGCTGCCGACCGCCGACGGCTGGTGCGCGATCACGCTGTCGCGTCCGGACGACGTCGCCGCCGTCCCTGCGCTACTGGAGACGCAGGAACCGGTGGCCGATCCATGGCCGGCGCTGCAGCGCTGGGCCGCAACGCGTCCGGCGTCCGCGGTCGTCGAACGGGCGGGGCTGCTCGACATTCCCGCGGCCGCCCTGGGTGAGGCCGCCGCCGCGTCGCCGCGGGTGCTACACCTGGGCTTCCGATCGCATCCGACTGAGTTGGCGGGCCTGCTGGTGGTCGATCTGTCCTCGATGTGGGCGGGACCGCTGTGCGGGCAGCTGCTGGCGCGCGGCGGGGCCACCGTCGTCAAGGTCGAAAGCCCGCGCCGCCCGGACGGCACCCGCGGCGGTGACCGCGCCTTCTACGACTGGATGAACGGTGAAAAGCTTTCCTATTGTGTCGATTTCGATGAGCAGGCCGCCGAGTTACGCGAATTGCTCGACGTTGCCGACATCGTGATCGAGGGCTCGCGGCCCGCGGCGCTGGCGCGGCGGGGGCTCGGGCCGGACGACGTCGCCCCGCGAACGGGCCGAATCTGGTTGCGCATCAGCGGATATGACGATGCCCGGCCCGCGTTCGGCGACGACGCCGCGGTGGCCGGCGGCCTGGTGGGTAGCGCGGGCCCGGGTTCCCGAGGGCCGGTGTTCTGCGGCGACGCCATCGCCGACCCGCTGACCGGGTTGGAGGCGGCCCTCGCGGTGCTCGAATCGCTGGGCCGGGGCGGCGGGGAGTTGATCCACGTGTCGATGGCCGCGGTCGCCGCCACCCATGCGGCGTTACCGACCGAGGAGTCGGCCGCACCGTACCCGGCGCCGCCCCCGCGGGCACCGGCGGTGCGCGGCGCGGCGGCCGAGCTGGGCGCCGACAACGCCGCCGTGCGCCGCATGGTCTCCGAAAGGCGTTGCCCGTCATGCTGATTCGTCGCGCCACGCTGCTGGACGGCAGAACGGTCGACATTCGCGTCGGCGCGCAGATCGAGGAGGTCGGGGACGGCCTGGTCGCCGGCGAGGGGGAGGGCGTGCTGTATGCCGGCGGCGGAACCGTCCTGCCCGGGCTGCACGATCACCACGTGCACCTGCGCTCGGCCGCGTCGGCGCTGGATTCGTTCTTCGTCGGGCCGCCTGGCGTCAGCACCAAAGCACAGCTGAGTCAACTGCTTTCGAACGCGACACCGGGCCCGGACGGGTGGATTCGCGCCGTGGGCTATCACGAGTCCGTCGCTGGGGAGCTGGACCGCACGGCCCTCGACGCCGTCGTGCGAACCGTTCCGGTGCGCATCCAGCACCGTAGCGGGGCGCTGTGGATCCTGAACTCCGAGGCGCTGGGCCGGGTCGGCCTGCCCGACCACCCCGACGGCCGGCTGCGCAGCGCGGACCGCGGCTGGTCGGACGCTCTGCAGCAGCGCGAAACCGACCTGGCCGAACTCAGCCGGCGGATCACCGCGACCGGCGTCACCGGGGTCACCGACGCCACCCCCGATCTGGGCGCCGACGACATGGTAGCGCTGTTGGTGGCGCACCGCCGCGGCGAGTTCCGGCCGCGGCTCAGCTTTTTGGCGCCGGGCAAGAAGATCCTGCACGACGACCGCCTGGACCTGGACGCCCTGACGGCCTGGATTGCGGACCGGCACGGCGAGGGCCATCCGGTCGCCATCCACTGCGTCACGGCGGCCCAACTGGTGGTCACCATCGCGGCCCTGCGCGCGGCCGGTAGCCATCCGCAGGATCGCATCGAGCACGCCGCGGTGGTGCCGGACGACAACCTGGCCGACCTGGCCGACCTCGGCGTAACCGTTGTCACCCAGCCCAACTTCGTCGCCGAGCGCGGCGATCAGTACCTCGCCGACGTCCCCGCCGCCGAGCATCCCCAGTTGTGGCGGGTGGCGAACTTGCTCGACGCGGCCGTGCCGGTGGCGCTGTCCACCGACATGCCCTTCGGCCACGGGGACCCCTGGACGGCGATGCGGGCCGCGGTGTACCGCACCACACCCAGCGGCGCCGTCCTCAACGGAAACGAATGTGTCTCGGCGCTAACCGCTTTGACGATGTTCCTGGGCCGCCCCGACCGGCCGGGCCAGCCGCGGTCGATCGAAGCCGGTCAGCCGGGCGATCTTTGCGTGCTGACCGAGCCGCCCGCGACGGCGCTGGCCGAACTGGACGCCGGCATGGTCGCGGCCACCGTCATCGGCGGCGAGCTCGTCTTCTTCGCGATGTGACCCGCGCTCAGGCCGCCGGGGCCAGCGCGGCGCGCAAACTCTCGCACTGGCTGTCGAAAAACCGTTGCGACACTTCGGCTTTGCGTGCCACCACGTCGAACCCGTGGAACGCGCCGGGAACCACCTCGACCTGACAGGGCACCCCGGCGTCGATCAGCCGCCGGGCGTAGGCCAGGTCCTCGTCGTGGAACAGGTCGTGCGTGCCGACCCCTATCCACGCCGGCGGCAACCCGCTCAGGTCGTCGCGGCGGCCCGGCACGGCGATCCGCGGGTCGGCGTCGCCGAGGTAGGCGGTCCAGCCGAACCGGTTACTGCGCGTGCTCCACAGGCGGTGGTTCGGGCTCGAGTCGCCGGCCGAACTTCGGTCGTCCAGCATCGGGTACGCCAACACCTGGAACACCGGGCTCACCTCGCCGCGGTCCCGGGCCAGCAGCGCCAGCGCGGCCGCGAGGCCGCCGCCCGCACTGGCGCCGGCGATCGCGACCCGGTGGCGGTCCACGGCGGGCAGGCCGGCGAGCCAGGTGAGCGCCGAATAGCAGTCCTCCAGCGCCGCGGGATACGGATGTTCCGGCGCCAGGCGGTATTCCACCGACGCGACCGTCATGCCCAGCCTCTTGCTGAACCGGCGGCACACCCAGTCGTCCTGCTGGGCGTTGCCGATCACGTACCCGCCGCCGTGGATCCACAGCAACGCGGGAGAAGGTTCCGTCGCACCCGCGGGCCGGAACAGCCGGACCCCGGCCCCCGATCCGAGGGTGATTACCTCGACATCCGACGGGTCGGGTTTGCGCCGGCGCTCGCTCAGCCCGCCCAGGGCCCGGATGATCGGCAGGGTGCGGGGACCGATCAGATGCCGCGGGGCGAGGCGGGCGGTGCGGCGCAGGTCGGGGTGAACGTCGTCGTTCGGCACCGGCCCAGTATCACCGAAGCGAACGTGTCGGCACACCCGGGGGCCGTGAGCGCGCGGTAGTCGTCCGGACAATCCGGGGAAATACCTCCGAAACACACGCGACGTAACTTCGGGCTATAAGCGCCGATCGGGAGGCGACATGGGGGAGACATCCGGCCGAGCCGGCCAACTGCTTGCCGGCTCACCAGTCAAGCGGTGATCACCGATGGCGCCTGCGCCGACGAAAACTCATTGCCCGTACTGTTCGTTGCAGTGCGGGATCACGCTCGACCTGTCCGGGGGACCCTCAAAGCCGCCCGTGCTTGCGCCACAGCGCGACTTTCCCACTAATCGCGGCGGATTGTGCGCGAAAGGCTGGACCGCGGCCGAGCTGCTCGGTCACCCGGAACGGCTGACCCGACCGTTGATTCGCGACGGGCGGGATGCCCCGCTGCGCGAGGCGACCTGGAACGAGGCACTGGAACGGACCGTCGCGGCCTTCCAGAAGACACAACGGGATTACGGCCCTGACGCGGTCGGATGTTTCGGCGGCGGCGGCCTGACAAACGAAAAGGCCTACCAGCTCGGCAAGTTCGCGCGGGTCGCGCTGCGCACCTCGGCGATCGACTACAACGGCCGGTTCTGCATGTCCTCGGCGGCCGCGGCGTCGAACCGGTCGTTCGGTATCGACCGTGGGTTGCCCTTCCCGCTCGCCGATATCGCCGGTGCCGATGTCATCCTCCTCGTCGGCGGCAACCCCGCCGAAACGATGCCGCCGGCGATGCAATATTTCGATGCGGGCCGTGCCCGCGGCGCCAAGCACATCGTCGTCGACCCGCGCCGCACCGCCACCGCCGCTCGCGCCGACCTTCACCTGCAGCCCGTCCCCGGAACGGACCTGGCCCTGGCCAACGGAATGCTCAATGTCATTGCCCGCGAGGGGCTTATCGACCACGAATATGTCGCCGAACGGACCACCGGATTCGAGGCGGTGCGCCGCGCGGTGCGGCTGTACTGGCCCGATCGGGTGGAACGGATCACCGGCGTGCCCGAGAACGACATCGTGGCAGCGGCGCGGATGCTGGCCGGGGCCGATCGGGCGATGATCCTGACCGCGCGTGGGGCCGAGCAACACAGCTCGGGCACCGACACGGTACAGGCTTTCATCAATCTCGCCCTGGCGCTGGGACTGCCGGGCCGCCCGTACAGCGGATTCGCGACGATCACGGGCCAGGGCAATGGCCAAGGCGGCCGTGAACACGGGCAAAAATGTGACCAGTTGCCCGGCTACCGCCGGCTCGATGACGCCGTCGCGCGCGCCCACGTCGCGCGGGTATGGGGTGTCAACCCGGCCGACCTGCCGTCGTCCGGGCAGTCGGCCTACGAGATGCTCAGCGGCATCGGCGCTCCGGCCGGGGTGCGCGCGCTGTGGGTGCTGGCCTCCAACATCGTTGTCTCGGCACCGAACTCGCAGCACGTTGCCGAGAAACTGAGCAAGCTCGACTTCCTGGTGGTGTCCGACATCTTCCTGTCCGAGACCGCGGCGCTGGCGGATGTGGTGTTACCCACGACGCAGTGGGCCGAAGAGTCGGGGACGATGACCAACCTGGAGGGCCGGGTGATCTTGCGCCGCGCGGCTTTGACGCCGCCCGACGAGGCGCGCAGCGACCTCGACGTGATGGCCGATCTGGCGAAGCGCCTGGGGGTACACGGATTCTCGGCCGAGCCGCAGGAGGTCTTCGGGGAGCTGACTCGCGCGAGCCAGGGCGGAAAGGCCGACTACCGGGGGATCAGCTACGAACGGATCGCCTCCGACAACGGCGTGTTCTGGCCCTGCCCGTCGCCCCTGTACCCCGATACCCCGCGGCTGTTCGTCGAGGATTTCCCGACACAAGACCGCCGGGCCCGCTTTTATCCCGTCGAGCAACGCGGCGCCGCCGAGGCCCCGGATGACGAATTCCCGTACTACCTCACCACCGGCCGCGTGCTGAGTCAGTACCAATCCGGGGCCCAAACGCGCAGGGTCGCACAGCTTGCCGAGGCCGAGCCCGAGCCGGTGGTCGAGATGCACCCGACATTGGGCAGCCGGGTCGGCATCGGCAGCGGCGGCAAGGTGCGGCTGCGGACGCGCCGGGGCGAGGTCGTGATGACGGCGCGGCTAAACGACGGCATTCGCCCGGACACCGTGTTCGCGCCCTTCCACTGGGGCGGCGCGGCGGGCATCAACCGGCTTACCAACCCGGCGCTCGACCCGCAGTCGCGGATGCCCTCGTTCAAAGTCTGCGCGGTCTCGGTGTCCAACGCCGAAGTATTCGATACACCGGAAGGAGATGAGACATGAGTGATGGCAGCACCCCTCGATTCCTGCAGGGAGCGTTCACCTTTGACGGCAAGGGGTACGAGTCGCCGTCCCTCCTGGACGCGTCGCTGCGCTACGTCGTGCCGGCCGGGGCGATCACCCAGCCGGTCTACTTCCGCGGCGGCAACAGCACCGACGAGCTGGTCACCATCGTGCTGATGCGCGACGGCGCGCCGATGCGCTACTTCCCCATCGGGGCCAAGGATTCCGTGCACGTGCCGCTTCGGGTCGTCGAAGACCTGATCGTCGACACCGTCGTCGAGGTGTTCGTCGCGGCCCCCGACGGGCTGAGCGGCACCGTCTTCGTCGACATCGGCCTCGTCGAAATCTAGAGCGCGACAGGGGGAGTCATGACCACACTGGCCCAACCCGAAACCAACGGCCACCGCCCCGCCGCCCTGGCCAGCCTGGTGGTGGTCGGCAACGGCATGGCCGGCGCGCGTGCGCTGGAGGAGATCCTCGCGCGCGGCGGCGCAGAGCGCTTCGCCATCACCGTGTTCGGGGACGAGCCCTACGGCAACTACAACCGGATCCTGCTGTCCAACGTGTTAGCCGGCTCCGATGACGCCGGGGAGATCTACCTCAACCCACTGGAGTGGTACGCCGAGAACAACATCGACCTGCGAGCCGGGGTGCGGGTGGTGCGCATCGATCCGTTCGCGCACCTGGTGCACGCCGACGACGGCACGACGGTGCACTACGACAAGCTGCTCCTGGCCACCGGCAGCCGGGCGTTCTTCCCGCCGGTCGACGGCATCTGGCAAGACAACAAGACGCTGGCGCCGGGCGTGTTCGGGTTCCGGACGATCGACGATTGCCGCGCGATGATCGGGTTCGCCGAAGGGCGAAGCAGGGCAGCGGTTATCGGCGGTGGGCTGCTCGGGCTGGAGGCCGCGCGGGGCCTGCAGAACCGGGGACTGCGGGTCGGCGTCGTGCAGGGCGGCCCCGCGTTGATGAACGCCCAGCTCGACGATCAGGGCAGCGCCATCCTGCGGCGCCTGGTAGAGGCGCTGGGCATCGAGGTGCACACCGGCAAGCGGACGATAAGGATGCTGACCGAAGGCGGCCTGCCGTCGGCCATCGAATTCGACGACGGCAGCACGCTGCCGTGCGACATGCTGGTGATGGCCGCCGGCATCCGGCCCAACGTCGGGCTGGCCATACGCGCCGGCCTGACCGTGGAACGCGCCATCGTCGTCGACGACCACATGCGCTCGATCGACGACGACGACATCTACGTCGTGGGCGAGTGCGCGCAGCACCGGGGACAGGTCTACGGTCTGGTCGCGCCGCTGTGGGAACAGGCCGGCGTGCTGGCCGACCACTTGACCGGCACCAATCCCAATGCGGCATACCACGGTTCACGCACCGCCACCAAGCTGAAGGTCGCCGGCGTCGACGTGGCGGCGATGGGGGTGAAGACGCCCGAACGCGACGACGACGAATTCGTCCAGTACTCCGAACCCAGGCGCGGGGTGTACAAGACCGTGGTGGTGCGCGACGACAAGCTGATCGGCGCCACGCTGGTCGGCGACGTCAGCAAGGTGGCATTCCTGATGCAGGCCTTCGACCGCCGGCTTCCGCTGCCGCCCGAGCGGGTCTCGCTGATGTTCGACCTCGGCACCCCGGACGCGGCCACGGGCGCCGCGGAATTGGCAGACGATGCCCAGGTGTGCAACTGCAATGGGGTGAGCAAGGCCGCGATCGTCCGCTGCGTCAAGGACGGCCAGGCCTCGGTCGAAGGCGTTATGTCGGCGACCCGCGCGGGCAAGGGCTGCGGGTCGTGCAAGGGCCTGGTCGCCCAGGTCGTCGAGTGGGCGGCCTCCGAAACCGGGGTCACGGTTTCCCAAGGCGCGGAGGCCAATTGGTACGTGCCGGGCATCCCCTATGAAAAGCCGGAGCTGATGAGCAAGATCCGCGAACTCGAGCTGCACTCGGTGGCGTCGGTGTTCGCCGCCCTGGCGCCGGAGGGTCGTGAGGACGCCGGCTCGAAGATGGCGCTGGCGTCGCTGCTGCACATGATGTGGGGCGACGAGTTCGTCGACGAACATGACGGCCGGTTCATCAACGACCGCGTGCACGCCAACATTCAGCGCGACGGCACCTTTTCGGTGGTGCCGCAGCTCAAGGGCGGTGTGACGAACTCCGAGCAGCTGCGCAAGATCGCCGACGTGGCCGACAAGTACCAGATCCCGATGATCAAGCTCACCGGCGGCCAACGCATCGATCTGCTCGGGGTGCGCAAGGAGGACCTGCCGTCGGTGTGGGCCGATCTCGGGATGCCGTCGGGGTACGCGTACGGCAAGAGTTTCCGGACCGTGAAAACCTGTGTGGGAAGCGACTTCTGCCGCTACGGTCTGGGCGACTCGACTGCATTGGGGATCGCGATCGAGGAGCGCTTCCAGGGCATCCCCAGTCCGGCCAAGATGAAGTTGGCGGTGACCGGGTGCCCGCGCAACTGCGCCGAGGCGCTGTGCAAGGACCTGGGCGTCGTCGCCATCGACGGCGGCCAATGGCAGATCTACGTCGGCGGGGCCGCCGGCGCGCACGTCCGCAAGGGCGACCTCCTGGCGACCGTCGACACCCCGGAAGAGGTCATCGCGCTCACGGGCCGGTTCCTGCAGTACTACCGTGAGAACGCCGGCTGGCTCGAACGAACGTACACGTTCGTGCCACGACTGGGCATCGAACGGATCCGACAGGTGGTGGTCGAGGACAGCGACGGGATCGGCGCCGGCCTCGACGCGCGCATGCAGAAATCGGTCGATTCCTACCGTGACCCGTGGAGCGAGAGCCGAAACTCTCCCGCGCCCAACCAGTTCCGGTCGTCCCTCCCGCTGATCCCGCTGCCACAGGTGCCGGTTCGATGACCGAGGTGACGTTGGGCGACGTGGACGACATCCCGGTGGGCGGGGGCCGCGCCTACGCGGTAGAGGGCTGCCAGATCGCCGTCTTCCGCCTGCGTGACGGCTCGCTGCGGGCTATCGACGCCGTGTGCCCGCACCGCGGGGGCCCGCTGGCCGACGGGCTCAGCGACGCCCGGGTCGTCATCTGCCCGTTGCACGGCTTTACCTACGACCTCGCCACGGGGGAGGAGGTCGGCAACGGCGGTGCGGGGGTCACGGCGTACCCCGTGCGCGCCGACGACGCCGGAACCATCCGCCTGCGCATGGATGGCGTCCCCGCCCGGCCACCGCGGTGCAGCGCGCCGGGTGCACGACTCTAGATTCGGCACCCATCCGAGCGATCCCCGGCACCGAATAACCCGCGTGAACCATTGGGCCCGGTCGATGGCGCGGCCCAGCGTGCGCGCGGTTAGCCGGGCGCGGATCGGGGTATCGATCCGGTTGATCGAAACGCTGGCGTATCTGAAAAAACACCCCCCACCGGGGCCGAGGCGCGTCCGGGTCGCCCGGTCGCGACGATGCGAGAGGCGTGACATGCTGGGGCATCTTTACGATCGGGCGCTCGGTGGCGAGAGGTGTTGGGTCCGGCACGAGGACGGCGAGGTTCGCCCGCTGCCGGCGCACCGATGGCTGGGTGAGCGATGTCCCGGCGCCGCGCCGCGCGACGCCTTCGATGACGTCTTCGACGAGGCGGTGACGCAGATGTGCACCGGACCGACGATCGAGCTGGGATGCGGGCCGGGGCGGTTGGTAGCCAAACTCATCCGCCGGGGGATACCCGCGCTCGGCATCGACCGGTCCGCGACGGCGATCCGCCTGGCGGGACGCGGCGGCGCGCCCGCGCTGCTGGGCGACGTGTTCGCGCCGCTGCCCGGAACGGGTTGCTGGCAGACGGTTTTGCTCGTCGACGGCAACGTCGGCCTCGGCGGCGACCCGCGACGGATCCTGGCGCGTGCCGCGGAGCTGCTCGGCCGCGGCGGGCGCTGCGTGGCCGAGTTCGAGCCCGGCGCCGTCGGGGTCCGCCCACGCTGGGTGCGCCTGGAGACTGACCGCGACGTGGGCCCCTGGTTCCGGTGGGCGACGGTCGGCGTCGACAGCGCCGCCACGCTGGCCGCGCAGGTCGGCCTGACGCTGACCGGCGTCCGGCCGATCGGCGGCCGGGTCATCGCGAACCTGGCCGCCCTGTGAGCGACTACGGCTTTCCAAGCGGGCTGTGGCGCGCGCTCGACCGGCATCCACCGCCTGGCGCGCGGCGGCTGGGCAAGTTTCGCAGCCCGCTGCGCGGCCCGTGGCTGACATCGGTGTTCGGGCTGGTGCTGCTGATCGCCCTGCCCATCGTCATCATCACCGGGCTGCTGTCCTACATCGCCTACGGGCCGCGGCTCGGTCAGGCGATCCCCGCCGACGTCGGCTGGCTGCGCCTGCCAGTATTCGACTGGCCCACCCGGCCGTCGTGGTTGTACCGGCTGACCCAGGGCCTGCACGTGGGGCTGGGGCTGCTGATCATCCCGATGGTGCTGGCCAAGCTGTGGTCGGTGATCCCGCGGCTGTTCGCGTGGCCGCCGGCCCGCTCGATAGCCCAACTGCTGGAACGGTTGTCGTTGCTGATGCTGGTCGGCGGGGTGTTGTTCGAGATCGTCACCGGCGTGCTGAACATCCAGTACGACTACATCTTCGGGTTCAGCTTCTACGACGCCCACTACTTCGGGGCGTGGGTCTTCACCGCCGGGTTCCTGATGCACATCACGCTGAAGATCCCGCGCATGATCACCGGGTTACGATCGCTGTCGCTGCGAGAAGTGTTGCGCACCAACCGAAACGACACCCGTCCCGAACCGCCCGATCCCGACGGCCTGGTGGCCGCC
Organism: Mycobacterium sp. E2327; assembly: GCF_001672675.1. Taxonomy (NCBI): domain Bacteria; kingdom Bacillati; phylum Actinomycetota; class Actinomycetes; order Mycobacteriales; family Mycobacteriaceae; genus Mycobacterium; species Mycobacterium sp. E2327. The sequence continues at coordinate 16,752 of NZ_LZKE01000122.1, read as the reverse complement.
GACCCGGCCGAACCGACGATGAGCCGACGCGGCGCGCTGGCGCTGGTCGGCTCCGGGGTGGCGCTCGTCGGCGTGCTCACGGCCGGTCAGACCCTCGGCGGGGCCTCCCGCGGTGTCGCCCTGCTGGTGCCGCGCGGTCGGGGCAACGACTTCCCGGTCAACAAGACCGCCGTCGCCGCGGGCATCGCGCCCGAAACCGTCGGCGCCAGTTGGCGATTGGTCCTTCGCAGCGGCGCCTCGGTGGTGGTGCTGGACCGGGACGCGCTGGCCGGGATGGCGCAGCACACCGCGCGGCTGCCGATCGCATGCGTCGAGGGCTGGTCGACCGTGCAGACCTGGAGCGGGGTCCGGCTGGCCGAACTGGCCCGACTCGTCGGGGTGCCCGTCGCACACTCGGCGCGGGTGACGTCGCTGCAACGGGGCGGCGCGTTCGGCGCGGCGACGTTGCAGCCCAACCAGGTTCGCGACCCCGACGCCCTGCTGGCGCTGCGGGTCAATGGCGCCGACCTGTCACTGGATCACGGCTACCCGGCGCGGATCATCGTGCCGGCGCTGCCGGGAGTGCACAACACCAAATGGGTGGCCTCCATCGAGTTCGAGCCGAGCTGAGATGTCCGGATTCTCGCGACGTTTCGGGGCGATCTACGGATCCGGCCCGCTGCACCTGCTGACGATGCTTTCGGGTTTCGCGCTGCTCGGCTACGTCCTCGCCACCTTCAACCCGGCGACGCTGTGGAATTCCGGCACCTGGTGGCAGTCGATCGCCGTCTGGTTGGCGGCCGCCGTGATCGCCCACGACCTGTTGCTGTTCCCGCTCTATGCGCTCGCCGACCGGGCACTGTTCGCGCGGGCGCCGCGTCAGCCAAACGTCAGCCCCCGCAACCACATTCGGATCCCAGTCCTGGGGGCCGGGCTGACGCTGCTGATCTTCCTGCCGGGCATCATCGAGCAGGGCGCCCCGACCTACCGGGCTGCCACCGGGCAGACCCAGCAGCCGTTTCTGGGCAGGTGGCTGCTGCTCACCGCGGCGATGTTCGCGGTGAGCGCGATCTGCTATGCAACGCGACTCGCGGTGGCACGTCGGCGCGCCACTGGCAAACCTAAATAGCCTTTGGTAAAGGGAAAACAGGTCAGCAGCAAACTGTGCGCCGGTGGGGCCGCGCTGTCTAACGGAAACGTCAGTTTCAGCGGTCCGACCGGGGGTACAGTCCGTACATGACTGCGAGGGCACCCCGCATGACACCCTGTGTGAAGTGGTTGCTGCGGGCCGGCCCCGCCGACTACATGCTGGCCCTGAGCGTGGCCAGCGCGTCGCTGCCGGTCGTCGGAAAGCGGCTGGAGCCGCTGGGCGCGCTGACCGCGATGAGCGTCTGGGGTGCGCGCCACGCGCCGCAAGCCCTGTCCGCGATGACCAAGGATTGGCTGGCGCCCCACGCCAAAGATGCGCCGCCCGCCGAGCCGCAGAGCATCCGTGAGGTCTCCGTCGCCGCCCTCCGGGGCGTCGTATCCGCCGCGGACCTCGACCTGGACTGGCCCGTCGCCGAGCGGACCCCACCGATCTGGGACGCGATGCGCCGGCGCCGCTACCTGTACCGCCGCGGCGTCCACTACGGCGACCATCCGGCGCAGGTGCTCGAGGTCTGGCGGCGCAAGGACCTGCCCGCGCAACCCGCGCCGGTGCTGATCTTCGTGCCCGGCGGCGCCTGGGTGCACGGCAAGGCCATGGGCCAGGGCTCGGCGCTGATGTCCCGGCTCGCCGAGCAGGGCTGGGTGTGCCTGGCGATCGACTACCGCGTCGCGCCGCACCATCGCTGGCCACGCCACATCACCGACGTCAAGACCGCCATCGCGTGGGCGCGCGCCAACGTCGACAAGTTCGGCGGCGACCGCAATTTCGTTGCGGTGGCGGGCTGTTCGGCCGGTGGCCACCTGTCCGCGCTGGCGGGACTGACCCACGACGACCCGGCGCATCAGGCGGCACTGCCCGAGGGGGCCGACAGTTCGGTGGACGCCGTCGTCGGCATCTACGGCCGCTACGACTGGGAGGACCGTTCCACCCCCGAGCGGGTTCGGTTCGTCGACTTCCTCGAGCGGGTGGTCGTCAAGAAGTCGATCGCCCGCCACCCCGAGGTGTTCCGCGACGCGTCGCCGATCGCGCGGGTGCATCGAAATGCGCCGCCATTCCTCGTGATTCACGGCAGCAAGGACAGCGTCATCCCGGTCGAGCAGGCGCGCAGCTTCGTCGAACGGTTGCGCGCCGTGTCGCATTCGATGGTCGGCTACCTGGAACTGCCCGGCGCGGGCCACGGGTACGACCTCATCGACGGGGAGCGGGCCGGCGCCGCGGCCCACGCCGCTTCGCTGTTCCTCAACCAGGTCTACCGCACCAAAATCCAGATCGGCGCGAAAGAGGTTATCTAAGGACCCGGCGCTGGGTAATGTCCCCCTATGGGTAAGGGGTGGCTGTGAAAAGGCTCAGCGGCTGGGACGCGGTATTGCTCTACAGCGAGACGCCGAACGTGCACATGCACACCATCAAAGCCGCGGTGATCGAGCTGGCCCCGGACCGGCGTGACTTCGACATCCAAGCCTTCCGCCAGGTGCTCGCCGGCCGGCTGAACAAGCTCGAGCCGTTCTGTTACCAGCTCGTCGAAATCCCGTTCAAGTTCCACCACCCGATGTGGCGGGAGAACTGCGAGGTCGACCTCGAATACCACATCCGGCCCTGGCGGCTGCCCGCCCCGGGCGGCCGTCGCGAATTGGACGAGGCGATCGGGCGGATCGCCAGCACGCCGCTCGACCGCAGCCGCCCGCTGTGGGAGATGTACTTCATCGAGGGCCTGGCCAACAACCGCATCGCGGTGGTCGGCAAGATCCACCACGCGCTCGCCGACGGCGTCGCCTCGGCGAACCTGCTGGCCCGCGGCATGGACATCCAGCCCGCGCCCGAGGGTCGCCCATACGAGTCCGACCCCGCCCCCACCCCGCGGCAGCTGATGAGTTCGGCGTTCGCGGACCACCTGCGCCACCTCGGGCGAATCCCCGCGACCATCCGCTACACCGCCGAAGGGCTGGGCCGGGTCCGGCGCAGCTCACGCAAGCTGTCCCCGGAACTGACCCGGCCGTTCGAGCCGCCGCCGACCTTCATCAACCACAAGATCACCGCTGAGCGCAGGTTCGCCACCGCCACGCTGGCGCTGGCCGACGTCAAGGAGACCGGCAAGCGGCTCGGCGCGACGATCAACGACATGGTGCTCGCCATGGCGACCGGCGCGCTGCGCACCCTGCAACTGCGCTACGACGGCCAGGCCATGCCCCTGCTCGCGTCGGTGCCGATGAGCTTCGACTTCTCGCCGGAGCGCATCTCCGGCAATCGGTTCACCGGCGTGCTGGTCGGCCTGCCGACCGACTCCGACGACCCGCTGGAGCGGGTGCGGTGCAGCCACGAGAACGCCATCGCCGCCAAGGAAAGCAACCAGCTGATGGGACCCGAGCTGGTCAGCCGGTGGGCCGCGTACATGCCGCCCGCGCCCACCCAGGCCTTCTTCCGGTGGGCCTCCGGGCGCGACGGGCACAACAAGATCCTCAACCTGAACATCTCCAACGTGCCCGGCCCGCGGGAGCGCGGGCGAGTGGGCGGCGCGCTGGTCACCGAGATCTATTCGGTGGGGCCGCTGACCGCCGGCAGCGGCCTGAACATCACCGTGTGGAGCTACGTCGATCAGCTCAACATCTCGGTGCTCTCCGACGGGGCCACCCTCAAGGACCCGCACGAGGTGACCGAGGCCATGGTCACCGACTTCATCGAAATACGAAGGGCCGCAGGCCTTCCCGAGGAACTGACGGTCGTCGAGGCGGCGATGGCGCCGGCCTGAGGACCGTCTCGGTAACGGGACTCTCGACTGGTGCCAATGCCATTTCCGTCGACCGTTACCATCTTCTCGGATAAGCGGCCACCCCGACCCGAAGGAGCTGTGCGGCACCGTGAGCGAAGAGGCCACCAACCCCGAGCCCGAAGTCCTGGTCGAACAACGGGACCGGGTCCTGATCATCACCATCAACCGGCCGAAGGCCAAGAACGCGGTCAACGCCGCGGTCGCTCAGGGGCTGGCCGACGCCGTGGATCGGCTCGACGGCGACACCGGCCTGTCGGTGGGAATCGTGACCGGCGCGGGTGGCTCGTTCTGCGCGGGCATGGACCTCAAGGCCTTCGCGCGCGGCGAGGTGCCCATCGTCGAGGGTCGCGGCATGGGCTTCACCGAGCGCCCGCCGGTCAAGCCGCTCATCGCCGCGGTGGAAGGCTACGCGCTGGCCGGCGGCACCGAGCTGGCGCTGGCCACCGACCTGATCGTGGCCTCGCGGGACTCCGCGTTCGGCATTCCCGAGGTCAAGCGGGGGCTGGTCGCCGGCGGCGGCGGGCTCCTCCGGCTGCCCGAGCGCATCCCGTCGGCAATCGCGATGGAGCTGGCGCTGACCGGTGACAACCTCTCCGCCGAGCGCGCTCACGAGCTGGGGATGGTCAACGTGCTGGCCGAACCGGGCCACGCCCTGGACGCCGCCATCGAGCTGGCCGAGAAGATCGCCGCCAACGGCCCGCTCGCGGTGGCCGCCACCAAGCGCATCATCGTCGAGTCCCGCGGCTGGACCCAGGAGTCCCGCTGGGAGGAACAGAACAAGATCCTGGGTCCGGTGTTCGTGTCCAACGACGCCAAGGAGGGCGCGATCGCCTTCGCGGAGAAGCGCCCGGCGCGCTGGACCGGCACCTAATCAGTCAGGTAACGCTGCACCGTCGGCCCGAGCCGGCCGACCAGGTCGTCGACGCTGGTCGACGCGAGCGGCTCGATCTTGAGCTGGTAACGCGCGAACGCCAGCCCGGCCAGGTGGCTGGCCACCAGCTCGACGCGTAGCTCGGCGTCGGCAACCCCGAATTCCGTCGCGACCCGCTTGGCGATCGGCCCGGCGAGGCTGTCGTGCAACACCTTTCGCGCCTGCGGATGGATGGCCGCCGAGCGCCACAGCGTCATGAAGGGCTCGAAGACGGCGCCTTCTTCCCAGTGCTCGAGGAAGCGGCGCACCAGCCGCGGGCCGATCTGCTCGGTGCCCTCGTCGAGCAGCGTGGCCAGCTGGTGCAGCGGGTGCTCGGGCCCGGTCAGCGCCGACGCGGTGAACAGCCCCTCCTTGCTGTCGAAGAAGTAATAGACCATCGCGACGTCCACGCCGGCGTCAGCGGCGATCGCGCGGACCGTCGCCTTGTCGTACCCGTCGCGCATGAAGCGTTCCCGCGCCGCCTCGACGATGCGCTGCTTGCTCTGTTGACCGGTCCGCCACCGGCCCGCCCGCCGCGCTTCCGCCATGCGCGTCAGCATACTTCAACAGGCGTTGACTTATCCGCGGCCGCGCGCGTAGGCTGGCTTTGTTCAACGATGGTTGAAGTAAGCACGGGAGAGGAGAAGGCGATGGCGACGAACACGCGCGAACGACGGCTGTGGTGGCGACATCTGATGTCGGTCCTGCTTTTCCCGGTGACGGTGACGATCGTCGTCCCGGCGTTGATCGTGTTTCCGGCCGGACTGCGGGCGGGGCACTTCGGTGCGGCGCTAACGGTGGCGCTGGTGACGGTCGGCTGCTTGCTGATCGCCGCCGGCCTTGCCCTAATGGTCTGGACCAACGTGCTGTTTGACCGGGTCGGCGAGGGGACCCTCGGGCTCGGGCCGGTGATGGGCGAGCCGGTCCATTTGGTGGTGCGCGGGCCCTACCGTCACGTGCGCAACCCCATGATCACCGGCGTGCTCTGCATCCTGCTGGGGGAGGCGGCGATTACCGGTTCCGGTGCGTTGTTGGCTTGGTTCGCAATCTTCTTCGCGTTCCAGGCGACGGCCATTCGGTTCTGGGAGGAGCCCCACCTCGTCGGGCGCCACGGCGACGAGTACCTCGCCTACCGGCGCAACGTTCCGCGCTGGATCCCCCGGATCTCGGCCTGGGACCCGAACCCGTAACAATAGTTAGATGGCTTACACTGTGCGCTAGATTTGTAAAGGGCGGGGATCCACGAAGGATCGAGGATGAGCATTTCGTTGCTGCTGGAGATGGCTGCGTCGAGCAACCCGGAACGCACGGCCGTCGTCTCCGGAGAGCTGCGGCTGACGACGCAGGAGCTCAGCGATCTCGCCGACGGCGGCGCGGGCGTCGTCGCGGCGTCGGGCGCCAAGCATGTGGCGTACGTGGGGACCGGTGGCGCGATGCTGCCGGTGCTGATCTTCGCGTCGGCGCGTGCCGGGTTGGCCTTCACGCCGCTGAATTACCGGCTCTCCGCTGAGGGCATCCAGGCGCTCATCGAGCGGTTGCCCGAACCGCTGGTGATCGTCGACGACCGCTACCGCGACATGATCGGGGACTCGTCGGGCCGGGTGATGTCGTCCGATGATTTCCTGGCGGCCGCGCGCAAGAGCGAGCCTGCGGCCGAATTCGCCGACCCGGATTCGGTGGCGATCGTGCTGTTCACGTCGGGCACCACGTCGGCGCCCAAGGCCGTCGAGCTCTCGCACAACAACCTGACCAGTTACGTCACCGGGACGGTCGAGTTCGAGTCGGCCGAACCCGCCGACGCCGCGCTGATCTGCGTGCCGCCCTATCACATCGCCGGGGTGAGCGCCGCGCTGTCCAACCTGTACGCCGGCCGAAAGATGGTCTACCTGCCCAACTTTGACGCCGACGAATGGGTGCGGCTGATCGACGCCGAGAAGGTGACCACCGCGACCGTGGTGCCCACCATGCTGGACCGCATCGTCACCGTCCTCGAGCGCGGCGGGCACGAGCTGCCGTCGCTGCGCAGCCTGGCCTACGGCGGATCCAAGGTGGGCCTGCCGCTGGTGCGCCGGGCGCTCGAGCTGCTGCCGCACGTGGGCTTCGTCAACGCCTACGGGCTGACCGAGACGAGTTCGACGATCGCGGTGCTGGGCCCCGACGACCACCGCGAGGCGCACGCCGCGTCGGCCGACCACGTCGCCAAGCGGCTGGGGTCGGTCGGGCGCCCGGTGCCCGGGATCGAGCTGCAGATCCGCGGCGAGGACGGCACGGTGCTGCCGCCGGGCGAAAGCGGCGAGCTGTTCGTGCGCGGCGAGCAGGTGTCGGGGCGCTACACCGGGATCGGTTCGGTGCTCGACGAGGACGGCTGGTTTCCGACCCGCGACGTCGCCCTGCTCGACGAGGACGGCTACCTCTTTATCAGCGGGCGCAGCGACGACACCATCATCCGCGGCGGGGAGAACATCGCGCCCGCCGAGCTGGAGGAGGTGCTCATCGAGCACGCCCACGTGCGCGACGTCGCCGTGGTCGGCGTCGAGGATCCGCAGTGGGGCCAGGTGATCGTGGCCGTCGTGGTGCCGGTCGCGGGCATCGATCCCGACCCCGAGGAGCTGCGCGAGCATGTCCGCAAGAGTTTGCGGGGGTCGCGCACGCCCGACCGGGTAGTCTTTCGCGACGAGCTGCCGACCACACCCACCGGCAAAGTGCTGCGCCGCGAAATCGTCGAAAATCTCCGAACATTAGGAACGCCGAAATGATCAAGAACGGAACCCGTCTCGCCAGCCAGGTGTGTGACACCCAGGTCATCGTGGTCCGCAGCGCCGACAGCCTCGACGACCTGCGCTGCGGGGGTGCGCCGATGGTGCCGATCGGCGGCGAGCGCTCCGGCGAGCTCGACCCGGCGTTCTCCGACGGCACCGTGATGGGCAAACGCTACGTCGACGAGACCGGCGCCGAGGTGCTGGTGACCAAGCCCGGCGCCGGCAGCCTGAGCATCGGTGCGACCGCGCTGCAGCTCAAGGAGGTCAAGCCGCTGCCGGCCAGCGACTAGGGAAGCAGCCCGTTCGGTCCGGGCACCCCGAGCAGCAACCCGCCGGCGCCGCCTTGCCCGACGGTGCCGTCGGCGAAGTAGGCGTTGCCGCCGCGGCCGCCGTTGCCGATCAGCCCGGCGTTGCCACCGTCTCCACCGGTGGAGCGGTCCCCCGCGACATCGAAGTCAGCGCCGCCGGCGCTCCCGCCTTTGCCGCCGTTGCCGATCAGCGCGGCAGCATTGCCGCCGCGGCCGCCGGCGCCGGACTGCGCGCCGGCGCCGCCGACGCCGGCGTCGCCGCCATTGCCCACCAGCCCGATGGCGTTGCCGCCGGTGCCGCCGGTGCCGCCGGTGCCGTTGGTGGATTGTCCGCCGTCCCCGCCACGGCCGCCGTCGCCGAACAGTGCCCCACCGAGTCCGCCGCCGCCACCGCTTCCGCCGCCGGTCGAGCCTCCTGCCCCACCGGCACCGCCGTTGCCGATCAACCCGGCATTCCCGCCGGCGCCGCCGGGCAGACTGCCAGTGCCGGCGCCGCCGGCGCCGCCATTGCCGCTCAGCAGGCCGCCGGCCCCGCCGCTGCCCCCGACATTGCCCGACGGGCCCGACCCGGCGGCGCCACCGGCGCCGCCGGCGCCGTTGAGCAGGCCGCCGTGGCCGCCGTGTCCGCCCGCACCCCCGGTAGCCCCGCCAACGTTTGTCGAGCCGCCGGCACCGCCGGCGCCGCCGTGGCCGAACAGCCCGATCGCGTCGCCGCCGGCGCCGCCGGTGCCGGCGACCGCAACGGCAGCGGTTCGCCACACTCCGCCCTGGCCGCCGGCGCCGCCGTTGCCGAACAGGAATCCTCCGGTGCCGCCGGCGCCGCCGGCGGCGTTTCCGGTGCCGGCCGCGCCGCCGTTTCCGCCGTTGCCGATCAGCCCGGCCGGCCCGCCGTTGCCGCCGGGCCCGCCAGCCGCGCCTGACCCGCCGTTACCGCCGTTGCCCCACAGCAGGCCGCCCGCCTGGCCGTTTTGGCCGGTGTTGGGTGCGCCGTCGGCGCCGTTGCCGATCAGCGGACGCTGCAAGAGCAGTTCGGTGGGCGTGTTGATCGCGTTGAGCAGGTCCTGCTGCAGGACCTGCCACGGGTTGGCCGCGGCGGCGGCGTTGGCCGCTTCCGCGCCGGCATACGCGTCGACGGCCGTCTTCACGGCTTGCACGAATTGCTGGTGAAATGCGGATGCTCGGGCGCTGAGGGCCTGATAGTTCAAGGCGTTCGACCCGAACACCGCCGCCACCGCCGCCGACACCTCGTCGGCGCCCGCCGCCAGCAGGTCCGTCGTCTGGGCCGCCGCGGCCGTGTTGGCCTCGCTGACCACCGCGCCGATATTCGCCAAACTTCTTGCGGCGGCTGACAATTCGTCCGGTACTGCCAACACGTAAGACATTCCGCGCCTCCCACCGCTGCGTCAGCTCGTCGACGTCAGCCGGCTGCCCGAGGATCGTCGAGCTGTGCGGTAACGATCCGAATCGTAACGCCGTCATCCAGCGCGCGTGGTGGAGTCGGACCAAACTCCCGCACATTGCTCGAAAGACACACGGGCCTCGCGCACCGGCGTTCAGATCAGGAACGCAAGCGGTTGCCGCCAGCCGCCCGGGCCGACTAGGGCCCGGCTATCCCGTCGGGCCCGGGGATCCCGAGCAGCAAACCGCCGCCCCCGCCCACCCCGGGAATCCCGCCGGCGCCGGCGCTGTTGCCGCCTGCGCCGCCGTTGCCAACGAGCTGGGCGTTTCCGCCGTCGCCGCCGTATGCCAGGTTGGGGCTGGCCCCTCCGTTGCCGCCGTTGCCGCCGTTGCCGAACACGGCGCCGTTGCCGCCGCGGCCGCCCTGCCCGCCGTTGAATGCGGCATTGGTGGCCTGGCCGCCGTTGCCGCCGTCCCCGCCGCTGCCGAACAGCCCGATCGCGTTGCCGCCGGCGCCGCCCTTGCCGCCGAAGCCCGCGGCGGTGGCCTGCCCCCCGTCGCCGCCGTGGCCGCCGTTGCCCAACAGGGTGCCGCCGTTGCCGCCGTTGCCCCCGGGGCCGGTGAATGCGCCGACGCCGCCGGCGCCGCCGTTGCCGATCAGGCCAGCGTTACCGCCGTTGCCGGCGGCCAGGCCCTGGCCGGCGCCGCCGGCCCCGCCGTCGCCGCTGAGGAGACCGCCGTTGCCGCCGTCGCCGCCGACGCCGATGAGGGAGCCGAACAAACCGGCGCCGCTGCCGGCGTTTCCGCCGACCCCGCCGTTGCCGTGCAACAGGCCGCCGTGGCCGCCGTGGCCGCCGCTCCCGGACGTCTCGTTGACCGCAGACGCTGCGCCGCCCGTGCCGCCGGCGCCGCCGTGACCGAACAACCCGATCGCGTCGCCGCCCGCGCCGCCGCTGCCCGCCCCGTTGAGAAGGTTGGCGGCGTTGTAGGCGCCACCCGTGCCGCCCGGCCCGCCGTTGCCCCAGAGCAGCCCGCCGGCCCCGCCGGCGCCGCCGTTACCGGCGTGGGTGCCGGCCGTGGTGCTCAGGCCGCCCGCCCCGCCCGCGCCGCCGCTGCCGAACAGCCCTGCAGCACCGCCGGCGCCGCCGTTCTTGCCGGGGGCGCCGGACCCGCCCCTGCCGCCGTTGCCCCACAGGATGCCGCCGGCCCCGCCGTTCTGGCCGGTGCCATCCGCGCCGTTGGTCCCGTTGCCGATCAGCGGGCGCTGGAGCAGGAGTTCGGTGGGTGTGTTGATGGCGTTCAGGATGTCTTGCTGCACGACCTGCCAGGGGTTGGCCGCGGCAGCGGCGTTGGCCGCTTCGGCGCTCGCGTAGGCGCTCGCGCCGGCGTTCAGGGCCTGAACGAATTGCTGATGATAGGTCGCCGCCTGGGCGCTGACGGCCTGGTATTCCTGGGCGTGCGCGCCGAAGAATGCGGCCACCGCCGCCGACACCTCGTCCCCACCGGCCGCGAGCATCTGCGTCGTCTGGGCCGCGGCGGCCGAGTTGGCCTGGCTCAGCGTCGATCCGAGCCCCGCCAAATCCGTGGCGGCCGTTGAGACCACTTCGGGCACCGCAAACAGGAAAGACATCTCCGTACCTCCGGCAACTGCCCCCCTGCGATCGGCAAGATCGTAGCGTGGTCGTCGGGCGCGCCGCGTGATTTCGCTACTACGGCCCCTGCCGCCCGTCGGCCCCCGGCACACCCAGCAGCAGGCCGCCGCCGCCTCCGATCCCTCCGGGCTCGAAGTAGCCGTTGCCGCCCGCACCGCCGTTGCCGATCAGCTGAGCATTGCCGCCGTCGCCGCCCTCCGATCCAGGGAAGGGAGTGGAGCCAAATCCCGAGCTGCCGCCCTTACCGCCGTTGCCGATGAGGCCGGCGTTGCCGCCTCGGCCGCCGTCGCCGCCGTTGCCGTGACCCTGGCCGCCGTCCCCGCCGCCACCGCCGCCTCCAAAGAGCCCGACGGCGTTGCCGCCGGCGCCGCCCGCGCCGCCGGCGCTGTACGCCGACTGGCCGCCGAGGCCACCGTGGCCGCCATTGCCGAACAGGGCGCCCCCGGCGCCCCCGTTGCCACCGACTCCACCGGCTTCGTTGAGCACCGTCTGGTCGGCCGTGCCGCCGGTGCCGCCCACACCACCATCCCCGATGAGGCCGGCGGCCCCGCCGTTCCCGCCGGCTTTGCCACCCGTACCGTTGCCCCCGGCGCCGCCGTTGCCGTGGAGCATCCCGCCGGCGCCTCCGTCGCCGGCCACGTTGCCGTAGGTGGCGACCCCGGCGTTGCCGCCGGCGCCGCCGTTGCCGTTCAACAGGCCGCCGTGTCCGCCCTGGCCGCCGGCACCGGCGTGGCTCGTCGACAAGTTGCCGATCACCCCGGAACCGCCTTCGCCGCCGGCCCCGCCGTTGCCGAACAATCCGATGGCGTCACCGCCGCGACCTCCGGTGCCGGCCGATGTCGAGGAGATGCCATACCCGCCGACGCCGCCAGCGCCACCGTTTCCCCACAACATCCCACCCGTGCCGCCCGCGCCGCCGGGGCCGGGCGACAGCGTGCCATTGGTGGCCCCGCCCGCGCCGCCGGCGCCGCCGTTGCCGAACAGACCGGCCGGTCCGCCATTGCCGCCCGGACCGCCGAAGGCGAAATTGGTCGCGGGGGTGCCGGAGCCGCCGTTGCCCCCGTTGCCCCACAGCAGCCCGCCGGGTCCGCCGTTCTGTCCGGTTCCCGGTAGGCCGTCGACGCCGTTGCCGATCAGCGGGCGGCCCATCAGCAGCTCGGTGGGCGTGTTGATCGCGTTCAGCAGGTCCTGCTGCACAACCTGCCAGGGGTTGGCCGCCGCCGCGGCGTTCGCCGCCTCCGCACTGGCATAGGCGCCGGCGCCCGCGTTCAGGGCCTGAACGAATTGGTCGTGAAAGTACGCGACCTGCGCGCCCAGCGCCTGATAGCCCTGGCCGTGAGCAGCAAAGAATTCCGCGACCGCGGCGGACACCTCGTCGGCCCCCGCCGCGAGGACTTCGGTGGTCTGGGCGGCGGCCGCCGAGTTGGCCTGGGTGAGCGTCGCGCCGATGCTCGCCAAATCCGTTGCGGCGGCTGACACTAAATCCGGCGTGGCGAACACGAACGACATGGAAATACCTCCCGACGAGCGCTCAGACAGGGCGCCGGCCGGCGCAGGTATTGGTGGAGCCGTGTAGTTGGCAACCCGATGGTACTTGGTGCGAACAGCAAATATTGCGCTATTGGCGGGCGCGCTACTCCGCGATCTTGTTGCGAATGACGAATTCCCTCGCCTTGATGAGAAATTCGAGCTGGTCGCCCACCTGGTGCAGGGGGTCTGTGCTGCGGGTCGACCGGGACAGCACGACGGCCCCCTCCAGGGCGGCGATCGACATCACGGCCAGCGACGAAGCTTCGGCGTCGTCGAAGCCGTCGTTGGCGAACGCCCGCGTCAAGGCGGTGCACCAGCGGCCCAGGATGGCGCCGGCTTCGGCGGACAGCTTGGGTTCGGTGTCGTCCGAGCCGATCGCGGCGGCGACCACGGGGCAGCCGGCGCTGAAGTCGCCCTCGGAGAGGAGCCGCTCCCAGAACTCGACGAACTCGCGCAGCAGGGCCCTGGCGCCCCAGCCGGCGGCGTCGTCGATCATCGCGGTGATGGAGTCGCCGGAGAACTTCAGCGCCTCGGTCAGGATTTGATTGCGCCCCTCGGGGAAGTGGTAATACACCGAGCCGCGCGGCGCGCCGCTGCGGGCCAGCACCTCATCGATGGTCACCCCGGCGGCGCCGCGCTCGCGCATCACCTGGGCTGCGCTGAGCAGCATCTTCTTGCGGGTGTCGCAGCGCTTGGTCGGCGCGGAGTCCGTCTTGGCGTCGGTGGTAGCCGACACTGTCGTACCTCCCGTGGCGGGCGTCATGCAGCGTGCGAGTGCCGCGGTACCGGCCAGTGCATGTTACGCGGGCTGAACCGGAACGTCCGCCGCTTGAAGTCGGGCATCTCGCGCGTGAACTGGTATCCGGCGACGTTGACTTCGATGATCCACATTGTTTTCTCCCGGCCTGAGTGCGGCCCTAGATTATGCTGAGAAGCATATAAGACATCGGTCGAGTAAGCAATTTTTATTCCCTAAGTAACCAGAACATCTCGATGAATGGGGTTCGGGGCCTGTTGAGCCTTCCGCCGAAGGGCAATGTGACTGCGGTCTTATTATGTTCTATTGCATAATCCCTAGGACTGCGCTTGACTGTCCCGATGGGCCTTCCGAACCTCGACACGGTGTCTCTCGAGCGCGACGGACACGTCTTGCTGATCGGGCTGAACCGGCCCGAGAAACGCAACGCATTCGATCGGGCGATGCTCGCCGACCTGTCCCGCGCCTACGGGGTGTTGGAATCCGATGGCTCGCTGCGCGCCGGTGTGCTGTTCGCGCACGGCGACCACTTCACCGCGGGTCTGGACCTGGTCGACGTCGGCCCCGGCATCGCGGCGGGAGAATTGGCGTTCCCCGACGACGGCCGCGACCCGTGGCGGCTCGACGGCGCGTGGACCACGCCGGTGATCGCGGTCGCGCACGGCTGGTGCATGACGTTGGGCATCGAGCTGCTGCTGGCCGCCGACATCCGGATCGCGGCGGACGGGACGCGCTTCACCCAGCTCGAGGTGCAGCGAGGCATCTACCCGTTCGGCGGCGCGACGATCCGGCTGCCCCGCGACGCCGGTTGGGGCAACGCCATGCGCTGGCTGCTGACCGGCGACGAGTTCGACGCCGCCGAGGCGCACCGCATCGGGCTGGTCCAGGAGGTGGCCGACGACGCGGCCGCGGCATTGGACCGCGCACGCGCGATCGCGCGCACCATCGCCGAGCGCGCCGCGCCGCTGGGGGTGCGCGCCACGCTGGCGTCGGCGCACCTGGCGCGCACCGAAGGTGAGGCGGCCGCCGTCGAGCGGCTGCGGCCCGCCGTGGCCGAGCTGTTCGCCAGCGCGGACGCCGCCGAGGGTGTGCAGTCGTTCATCGAGCGACGGCGGGCCCAATTCCAGGGCCGCTAGCCGCGGGCAGCCAGCGCGTCACGAAACGGCCGGCGCGGGCGTGTCTACCCTGAGGAGATGCCCAGCGAGCCACCGGTTGGTGCGCCCGACAACGCGGGTGAGCTGTCGCGCGTGCAGCGCATTCGCGACGCCGCGCTGAAGACGTTTGCCGCCCACGGCACCGAAGCCACGTCGCTGCGAACGATCGCCGCGGCCGCGGGCGTCTCGCTCGGGCTGGTCCAGCACCACTTCCGCACAAAAGCCAACCTCGTCCAGGCCGTCGACGACCATGTGACAGCGGTGCTGACCGCCTCGCTGACCACCCCGGCCGAGGCGCCGGCCGACGATCCCGTCGCCGACATCGCCGACCGGGTGGTCTCGCTGCTCACCGACCACGCCGACCTCGTCGACTACCTGTGTCGGTCCCTCGTCGACGCCACGCCGACGGGGACGCGCGTCTTCGACACCCTGGTCACGGTCGCCGGCGCGCACTGGGACCAGCTTCGAGAACAGGGGCTGACCAAGCCCGGGCTCGACCCGGTCTGGATGACGCTCAACCCTCTGGTTCTGGTGCTGGGCATGTTCCTTTTGCGCACCCAACTGAACCGGCACCTGCCCGAAGCAATCACGAGCCGATCCCAGGTGCAGCGATGGCGCAACGCGACCCAGGCGATCATCGCCGACGGCCAATTGCTACGGCCCTCGGACGAGTAATGCGCTAGCTGTCGACGGTGTAGCCCATCGGCATCAGCACGCTCTTCTGCTGGGTGAAGTGCTCGACGCCCTCGGGCCCGTTCTCGCGGCCGATGCCGGAGTTCTTGTAGCCGCCGAACGGGCAGCACGGATCGAAGGCATACCAGTTGATCGCGTAGGTGCCGGTGCGGATCTTCTCCGAGATCTCGATTCCCCGCGGCACGTTGGTGGTCCACACGCTGCCGGCCAGGCCGTACTCGGAGTCGTTGGCGATCTTGATCGCGTCCTCTTCGGTGTCGTAGGGGATGATGCACAAGACCGGTCCGAAGATCTCCTCCTGGGCGATCGTCATCTTGTTGTCGACGTCCGCGAAAACCGTTGGCTGCACGAAGAATCCGTTGTCCAGGCCCTCGGGGCGGCCGCCGCCGCACACCAGCCGGGCGCCCTCCTCGATGCCCTTGGCGATGTAGCCCTCGACCCGGGCGCGCTGCTTCTCCGAGATCAGCGACCCGATCTGGGCGCCCGGGTCCGACGGCGGGCCCACTGGCAGCGACTGCACGAAAGTGCCTACCGCATCGACGATTTCGTCGTAGCGCGAGCGCGGCGCGAGGATTCGGGTCTGACCCACGCAGGCCTGCCCGGTGTTCATGATCCCGGAGAACACCATCATCGGCACCGCGGCGGCGAGGTCGACGTCCTCGAGGACGATGGCCGCCGATTTCCCGCCGAGCTCCAGCGTGCACGGCTTGAGCATCTCCGCGGCGCGCCGGCCGATCTCCTTGCCGACGCCCGAGCTGCCGGTGAAGGTGAACAGGTCGACGTCCCGGTTGGAGGTCAGCGCCTGCCCGGTCTCGATGCCGCCGGGCACCACCGACAGCACGCCCTCGGGCAGGCCGGCGTCGGCGAACACCTCCGCCAAAGCGTTTGCCGTCAAAGGTGTTTCGGCGGCGGGCTTGAGCACCACCGTGCAGCCGGCCAGCAGCGCCGGGCCGAGCTTGTTGACCGCCAGGAACAGCGGCACGTTCCACGCCACGATCGCGCCCACCACGCCGATGGGTTCGCGGTGCACGATCGTCTGCCCGTAGGAGCCGTTGCGGATCTCGCGCCACTTGACCTGGTCGACGGCGGGACCGGCGAAGAAGTTCATCGCCCCCATCGAGCCCATCCAGTGCATCGTCTCGATGGTCATCGGCGGCTGGCCCGTCTCGGCGGCGAGCAGCTTGGCGAACTGGTCCTTGCGCTCTTCGAGCAGCTGGTTCGCCTTGGCGATGACGGCCGCGCGCTCCTTCGGGGGCGTCGTCGGCCAGGGACCGTTGTCGAAGGCGGCGCGCGCCGCGGCGACCGCCGCGTCAACGTCGGCCGCCGCCGCGAGCGGCACCTTCCCGACGTACTCACCGGTGGCCGGGCAGTGCACCTCGATGACTTCTGAGGTCGACGGCTCCGTCCACTTGCCGCCGATGAAAAGTTTGTCGTATTCGGTCTTAGCGTCGTCGCTCATGGCCGCCACCCTACCCAAGCCGACGCAAAACGAGAACATGTTTCATTACTGGGGTTGGAGCACCAGCACGAGATTGCTGACCAGGAACTCGCGCAGCACCGGCGCCGACGTCAGTCGCCAGGCCCATCGCGGGTGGTAGCGCGGAAATGCGGCCACTAAGGCGCCGGTGCTGGCGGCCCAGCTCAGGCCGTCGGCGGCCGACACCGCGAACAACGACGACCCGTAGTTGTTTTTGG
>NZ_LZKE01000121.1:0-5885 GCF_001672675.1 Mycobacterium sp. E2327 | reverse complement strand
ACATGCTTGGCACAAGTGTGGCGATGATCGACGCCGAAGCGCTGCACGCCAGCCACCAACCCACATACCGGCCAGCACCAACACGCTCCGGACACGACTCTTCGGGAACGCGTCCAAGCGCGTTGTAAACCGGCGCAATACTGACGGTCCGTCAGAAAGTCACCGCATCGGCCGACATTGCTGCTGGCCGGTATATCCATTTGCCGGTGGCGGTAACGACATGTGCTTGCGGCGCCCGCATCCTGAGATCAACCCCGCGACAGCAAAGGCTGCGCGTAATCGCTTGCAGAAAAAGAAGTTACAAGCCAAGCAGCGGTGAGGAGCCGCTCGGAGACAATTGGAGGAACAACCATGGCATACCGGACAGTCAACCCGTTCAACAACGAGGTTGTGGCCACCTTCGACGAGCTCACCGATGCGGAGGCGATGAACCTGCTCGCCCAGGCGCAGAAGACATTTGAGTCCTGGAGCCAGACGTCCTACACCGAGCGCGCCGCGTTGTGCCGGCGTGCCGCCGCCATCCTCACCGAGCGGCCCGACGAGTTCGCCCGCCTGCTGACGCTGGAGATGGGCAAGCTGTACAAGGAGGCGCTGGGCGAGGTGGCGCTGAGCGCGCACATCTTCTCCTACTACGCCGACAACGCCGAAAAGTTCCTGGCGCCCGAGCGCATCGACACGATCAGCGTCAACGACAACGCGATGCTCGTCAGCCAACCGCTCGGCGTGATCCTGGGCGTGCAGCCCTGGAACTTCCCCTTCTACCAGCTGGCGCGCGTGGCGGCCCCGAACCTGATGGCGGGCAACGTCGTCATGGTCAAGCACGCCTCCAACGTCCCGCAGGCCGCGGCGGCCTTCGAGCGTCTGCTGCTCGAGGCGGGCTTCCCCGAGGGCGCCTACACCAACCTGTTCGCGACCAAGGACCAGATCAACCTGCTGATCGACGACCCGCGAGTGCGCGGTGTGTCGCTGACCGGCAGTGAGGGCGCCGGCAGCGTCGTCGCGGCCCGGGCCGGCAAGAACCTGAAGAAGTCCACCATGGAGCTGGGCGGCTCGGACGCGCTGATCGTGCTGGACGACGCCGACCTCGACAAGACCGTCCCCTGGGCGGTGTGGGGCCGGATGAACAACGGCGGGCAGTGCTGCGTGGCGTCCAAGCGGATCATCGTCGCCGAGGAGATCGCCGACGAGTTCTTGGAGAGGTTCTCCGCCGCCCTGGCCGATCTCAAGGCCGGCGACCCGTTCGACGAGGCGACGACCCTGCCGCCGATGTCGAGCCAGGGTGCGGCCGACGAGCTGAACGACAAGATCAAGGCGGCGGTCGAGGCCGGGGCGACGGCCATCCCGCTCGGTGAGCCGGTGCCCACCACGGGTGCGTTCGTGCAGCCGACGATCCTGACCGACCTGACCCCGGACAACCCCGCGTACTACCAGGAGTTCTTTGGGCCGGTGGCGCTCTTCTTCCGTGCCACGAGCGAGGACGACGCCGTCCGGCTGGCCAACGACTCGCACTTCGGACTCGGCGGTTCGGTGTTCACCCAGGACCCCGAGCGCGGGGTCGAGGTGGCCAAGCGGATTGAGACCGGCATGGTGTTCGTCAACCACCCCACCTGGACCAAGCCAGACCTGCCCTTCGGCGGGGTCAAGCTGTCGGGCTACGGGCACGAACTCTCCGGCATCGGCATTGCAGAGTTCGTCAACAAGAAGCTGATCAACGTCGTGCCGATCGACGCGCCCGAGTAATCCAATTCCCCAGTGGTTCAACGTAAAAGGAAGGCAATCATGGCTGACTTCACCGTGGGGAAGTACCTCGCGAAGCGGTTCGAGCAGATCGGGCTGAAGCACTACTTCATGGTCCCCGGGGACTACAACCTCGTCCTGCTCGACGAGCTGCTGGAAAACGAGAACGTCGAGCAGATCGGCTGCTGCAACGAGCTCAACGCCGCCTACGCGGCCGAGGGCTACGCCCGGGTGAACGGCGTCGGCGCCGTGCTCACCACGTTCAACGTGGGGGCGTACTCCGCGCTGAACGGGGTGGCCGGCGCGCACGCCGAACGGCTGCCCGTGATCATGGTGTCCTCGAGCCCCAACACCAACGACGCGGGTGAGAACCACATTTTGCACCACACGGTGGGCACGCACGATTTCACCGCGCAATACGAGGTGTTCCGCCAGGTGACCTGCGCGGCGGTGCGCATCCAGCATCCCGACAACGCGCCCGCCATGATCGATTACGCGATCAGCACCGCGCTGCGCGAGCGCAAGCCCGCCTACATCGAGATCCCGTGCAACCTGTCGGCCGCGCCATGTGCCGCACCCGCGCCGTTCTCGGAGTTGCCGGCCTGGCAGCCGAGCAACGCGCGGACGCTGGCCGACGCCGTGGCGCGGGCCACCGACCTCATCGCCGGGGCGAAGAAGCCAATCCTGTTGGCCGGCGTGCATCTGCGCGCCTACGGCGCGATCGACGCCTTCCGCGAACTGGCCGAGGCGCTGGGCTGCGCGGTGGCGGTGATGCCGAACGCCAAGGGCTTCTTCCCCGAAGACCACCCGCAATACGCCGGGATCTACTGGGGCGAGGTGAGCAGCCCGCAGTGCCAAGCCATCGTGGACTGGGCCGACCTGATCGTGGCCGCCGGTCCGGTGTTCAACGACTACACCACGGTCGGCTACAGCGCCATGCCGCCGCGCAAGCGGATGATCAACGCCGAGCCCCGGGTGGTGCGGTTCCCTGACTCCGAGTTCACCGGCGTGTCGCTGGCGGACTTCCTGTCCGACCTCGCGAAGAAGGTGCAGGCCAACGACGCCACCCTGACGCAGTACAAGCGGCTGCGGGGGACGGCGCCGGTGGCGCCGCGGCCAGCGGCCGAGGACCCGTCGGCGCCGCTGAGCCGGGTCGAGATGTGGCGGCAGATCGAGGAGGAACTCGACTCCGACACCACCCTGCTGGTGGAGACCGGTGACTCCTGGCTCAACGGCATGTACACGCGGCTGCCCGGTGGCGCCCGGTTCGAGATCGAGATGCAGTGGGGCTCGATCGGCTGGTCCGTGCCCGCCAGCTTCGGGTACGCGATGGGGCTGGAGGAGGGCCGCCGGCTGGTCTCGGTGATCGGCGACGGGTCGTTTCAGCTCACGGCCCAGGAGGTCTCGAACATGATCCGCCACCGCCAGGAGGTCCTGATCTTCCTGGTCAACAACCGCGGCTACGTGATCGAGTCGGCGATCCACGACGGTCCCTACAACTACTACAAGAACTGGGACTACGCCGGGCTGGTCAACGCGTTCAACGCCGAGGACGGCGGCGGGCTGGGGTTGAAAGCAACCACCGCAGCGGAATTGGCCGAGGCGATCGACAAGGCCCGCGCCCACACGGGTGGTCCGGTCCTGATCGAGTGTGAGATACCGAATGACGACGCCAGCCCCGAGTTGATCTCCTGGGGATCGAAGGTGGCCCGCGTCAATTCCCGCCCGGACCCGCGGTTCTGAACAGCGGGTAGCGGCGAGACCCAGCCGGCCGGTAGTGCGAGTTGCTGAGGCGCACTACCGGCCGGCTTTCGCGGATTTAAGAAAACTTGGTCGGCCGGGGGATCAGCTGATGTGCAGCTTCTCCCGCAGTTGGTTCTTGCGCTCCTGGTACTTGCCATGCAGCTCCGCCTTCTTGCGCTCGCGCGCCTTCTTGCGGGCCTGCCTCCGCGCCTCCTCGGCGGCCTCCTCGGCAGCCTCGATCTCGGCCAGGACGTCGTCGGCGGACCGACGCAGCACGGTTCCGCCCTGCGCGGTCATCGCGCCGTCGACGACCTCCTCGGCGTATTCGTCTACCTCGGCCAAGAGTGCGTTGTGGCCGGGCGGTACGTGGCGGCCGACCTCGGCCAGCGTCTCGTCTTGCACGTCCGCCTGATCCATCTCGTAGATTCCCCCGACGAGGCCGCCGGCGCCCAGGCCGAGAAGCATCCCCAGCGGGCCGCCCAGGACGCCGATCAGCATGCCGATCAGACCGCCTGCCAGGAAACCCTCACCGGTGACGTTGTCCGTGTCCTCCGGGACGCGGAGTTGCCCGTCCTCGCTGCGCTCGACGACCGCCGCGCTCTCGAGTCCTACGCGGCCCTCGCGGTCCAGCCCCTTGAGGGTGCTCAGGGCTTGATACGCCTTGCTCGGCTCGTCGAACGTCACAGCAATCACGTTCACGGTCATGGCTATTGCTCCTTTTCTCCCTTACGGCCCGCTGATGGGCGATAGGGAAAGTCAAGGCAGCAGACCCGAGGTGCGCTAGGGACATTCGGCCCTCAATGGTCACCAGTTGACCCGAAGGCACGGCAGGGATTCGCCGAAACGCCGCGACAGCTGCGCTCGGGCGACAGCCAGTTGGCTTAGTGACTGCCGCGCGTCACGACCGAACGCTCACCGCGCCGCTGAGCACTCGCTGCTCGATCAGGTCGGCACCGCGGGCCACGCCGCCGGTTGCCCGGAAACCGCCCGCCACCAAACGGGCGCCGGCCGACATCGTCATCGCCTGCTGCACCTTGGCCGAAAGCCGTTTCGCGGTAAGCTTTTTCGCCGGCAGGCGGGTACCGCACCGCGCCACCTCGACCCGCCGTGCGACCTCGAACTGGTCGCGTCCGAACGGCACCACACACACCGGGACGCCGCGAGCAAGGGCCTTCTGGGTGCCCCCCATGCCGCCGTGCGTGATCGCGCACACCGCGCGGTCCAGCACCGGGCCGTGCGGCACGAACTGAACCACCGTCGCGTTGCGCGTCGGGGGGATGTCGGCGGGCAGGCCCGCGGGCAGCGTCGCCACCACGTGCACCGGCAAGTCGGCCAGGGCGGTGATCGCCGTCCTGACGAGTCTCTCGTCGGCCTGTTGTTGCGACGAGGTCGTCACCAGGACGATCGGCCGGTCGATCGCCTCGAGCCACTCGGGCACCTCGGGCATGGCCGGTTCGAACATGCACGGGCCGATCATCTGCACGGCGTCACCCCACTCGGTTTGCGGGTACTCGAACGGCTTGCCGCTGGCCACCAGCATCAGCGGAGCCCGCCGGAAGAACCCGTCCGCCGACGTGACCGGCGGTGCGCCGGCGCTCGCGCGAATCTTGTTGCCCGCCGGCAGAACCGCCCGCTCCATCATGCCCATCACGATCGGCCGCAGCGCGGCGTCGCGGGCCCGGCCCAGCGGGCCGGCCAACGGAGCCAGACCCAACCCGAAGGGCGGGACCCCGCGTGACTGCAGCGGCGGCGTGTACGGCGAGAAGCATGCCCACGGGGTGTCGCCCGCGTCGGCGACCGACAGGGCGCCCCAGCAGTTGACGTCGACGATCAGGGCGTCGGGACGCGTGCGGGCCACCGCGTCGGCGAAGTCGGCGACTTCGTAAGCGGCCCGGCGGCAGAACACGTCGACGGCCCTCTTGAGGGCACCTCGCGGACTGGACGCCTTCCAGTCGTCGTTGACCGTCGCCTCGATCCGAGGATCGATGATGTCGGTGATGAAACCCAGCTCCCGCGCCATCTCCACGCCGGTGGACAGGGTGCGCAGGTGCACCTCGTGGCCGCGGGCCGAGAGTTCGAGCAGCAGCGCGCTGAACGGGAACAGATGGCCGAGCGCCGGCGACGTGTAGGCCAAGATTCTTGCCATTTGTGTTTTCCCATCTTCTGGGCGCGTGATGAGCATCGGTGTCTCACATTGTTTCCGACCAAACGTCGCGTGTCAGTAGGGCAGGCCACCATATGCACTGGGTGCGAACAGCTATTCGCGGTGTGGTCTCCGGCTTTGCTGAATAGTGCTGACAGGAAGCGCAAATGGCGGCCAGCTGTACCGACGGCGATCGCTTCGTCGGCGACACTGGAGCCATGAGGGCAGCAACCCTACCGATGCTTCGTTGCGGTGTGTTCCC
>NZ_LZKE01000120.1:0-3321 GCF_001672675.1 Mycobacterium sp. E2327 | reverse complement strand
CTTGCCCCGCTTGGCCGCCGTTGCCGGCGGTGTGTCCGGTGACCGTGGTCCAGCCGCCGTCGCCACCGTAGCCGCCGTAGCCGCCTCGGCCGCCGCCGCCCGCGTTGCCGCCGCTGCCACCGGTGCCGACCGCACCGCCGTCGCCGCCTTTCCCGCCGTCACCGCCGGTTCCGCCGTTGCCTGCGTTGTTGCTGCCGCCATCGGCATGGCCGCCGACGCCGTAGCCCCCGTTGCCGCCGAAGCCGCCTCGACCGCCGCTGCCATTCGTTGCGCCGGCGACGGCGTTGCCGCCGTCGCCCCCGATGCCGCCGGTGCCGCCATCCCCGGCGGCAACGCCGTAGTCGCCGCCGCCGCCCCCATCCCCGCCGACACCACCGGTCCCGCCGGTTTGACCACTGATGGTGGCGTTGCCGCCGCGGCCGCCGGCCCCGCCGTGGCCGCCGTCGCCGGCGGGGCCGAAACTGCTGCCATAGCCGCCGTGGCCGCCGTCGCCGCCGGCGCCGCCCGCGCGGCCCGTGCCACCCGTAGTCATGCCCGGGCCGGCGTCCGTGCCGGCGTCGCCGTCGCCGCCGGTGCCCCCAGTCCCCCCGGCGCCGCCGGTGCCGGCGCTGCCCGCGCTGCCGACGGCTCCGTTTCCGCTGCCGGGCGCCCCTCCGTTGCCCGCGCTACCGCCGTCACCGCCGGTGCCGCCCGCGCCTCCGTCCACGCCCAGGCCCACACCCGAACCGCCGGCCCCGCCGGTGCCGCCCGCGCCACCGATTCCGCCGGTGCCGCCCGCGCCATTGGTTCCACCGGCGAAGGCGCTGCCGCCGGTGCCACCGGTGCCACCGGCCCCGCCGGTGTGACCCGTGCCCCCCACGTTCGTGCCGGGAGCGGCGTCCGTACCGACATCGCCGGCTCCGCCGTGGCCGCCCGTGCCCCCGGTCCCGCCCGTGCCCGCGTTACCCGCGTGACCGGCGGTGCCCCCAAGCATGCCTGCGTGGCCGCCGAAGCCACCGGCTCCGGGCGCACCGCCGGTTCCGCCGGTTCCGCCGACCCCGCCGTCGATGCCATGGCCGACGCCACTTCCCCCGGTCCCACCGATGCCACCCGGGCCACCCATGCCGCCGGTGCCGCCGGCGCCGGCGGTGCCCAGCAGGAACCCGAGGTCTTCACCGCCGGGCCCGCCCATCCCGCCGGACCCACCCGTGAAGCCCGGATCCCCGGTCGCACCTGGCGCGCCGGCCGCCGCACCGGCCTCGCCGGCACCGCCCGGTCCGCCGAGCCCGCCCGTCCCGCCGACGCCCCCCACCAGCGCCACGTTCCACCCGCCGGCACCGCCGTTCCCGCCCATCCCGGCGGCGACGCCCGCAGCGCCGGCCCCACCGGCCCCGCCGGCACCACCGGCCCCGCCGGCGCCGCTGAACAACCCGCCGCTGCCACCCGCCCCGCCGTTACCGCCCGTTGCGCCGGCGACGGCGGCTGCCCCGCCGGCCCCGCCGGTGCCGCCGTGGCCGAACAGGCCTGCCGGCCCGCCGGCACCACCGTCGTGCCCCAGCCCGCCCGACCCACCGTTGCCCCCGTTGCCCCACAAGATTCCGCCCGGGCCGCCGGCCTGCCCGGTACCCGGCGTGCCGTTGGTGCCGTCACCGATCAACGGGCGTCCCAACAACAGATTGGTGGGCGCATTGATCAAACCCAGGACGTCGTCCTCCAGGGTCTGTAGCGGAGACGCGTTCGCCGCCTCGGCGACCGCATAGGCGCCCTGCGCCCCGCGCAGGACCTGCATGAACTGGGTATGAAACGCCGCCGCCTGGGCGCTCAGACCCTGATAGCCCTGGCCGTAGTCGGACAACAGCGCCGCGATGGCCACTGACACCTCATCGGCGCCCGAAGCCAGCACCGTGGTGGTCGGGGCGGTCGCGACCGCGTTGGCTGCGCTGAGCGTCGAACCGATAGCCGCCAAATCCGTCGCCGCTACCTCCATCGCGCTCGGCGCCGCGACCACAAACGACATGCCACACCTCCCAGCAAACCGGTCAGAGTCGTTGGGACTCGAACACGATTGTTGAGCAGTGGCCGTCCGGTGGCCTGAGTAGCCGTCTACCTAAGTTGCGGTGCTGTCGTCGATCCAATACTTGCGGGCACGGCGGCGGCGCATTGAGGGCACGATGGTGAGGGCTTCCGAAACAGGGCGGGCGACGTCGCACACCGCAGCACGAACGAACTGGCCGTTCTGACCTAGCTGGTACCGGCGGCCCCGTGGGCGCCGAACAACAGTCCGCCCGTGCCGCCGGGGCCGCCGTGGCCGTGGACGATGCCGATTCCGCCGTTGCCGCCGTTGCCCCCATTGCCGACCAGCTGGGCGTTGCCGCCGCTGCCGCCATTACCCGGGCCGGCGCCGCCGCCACCGGCGCCGCCGCCACCGCCGTTGCCGAAGAGGGCGGCCTGTCCGCCGTTGCCGCCGTCGCCCGAATTCAAGGAGGTCCCACCGGTGCCGCCGAACCCGCCGTCGCCGAACAACAAGCCGGCCGCGCCGCCGTTGCCGCCGTGGCCGCCAGAAATGCCGTTCACGACGGAGGTATCGCCGC
This sequence comes from Mycobacterium sp. E2327, assembly GCF_001672675.1. NCBI lineage: Bacteria > Bacillati > Actinomycetota > Actinomycetes > Mycobacteriales > Mycobacteriaceae > Mycobacterium > Mycobacterium sp. E2327. Next base: position 751 of record NZ_LZKE01000120.1, on the reverse strand, counting down.
CGGCGCCGCCGGCGCCGCCGCCGCCGGCGAGGACGCCGCCGTGCCCCCCATTGCCGCCGGCCCCGCCGCCGCTGTTATTGCCTCCGTGGCCGCCGGCCCCGCCGGCACCGCCGTTGCCGTAGATCAAGCCACCGTTGCCGCCCGCACCACCGGCGGCGCCGTCGTTGCCCAGGCCTTCGCCGCCGACGCCGCCAATCCCGCCGTTACCGAACAGGCCGGCCGACCCGCCGACGCCGCCGACGCCGGGGTTCCCGAACAAACCGGCGCCGCCCAGCCCCCCGTTGCCGCCGGCGCCGTAGATGAGGCCGCCGGTCCCGCCGGCCCCGCCGCTTCCGCCTGCTAGACCGCCGCCGCCCCCGTTGCCGCCGTTCCCGAACAGCCCGGCGGCCCCGCCGGCGCCGCCGGCCACACCGAGAGCGGTGCTGTTGCCGCCGTTGCCGCCGTTGCCCCACAGGATCCCACCGGCCTGACCCGGGCTGCCGATGCCTTGGGCGTTCGTTATGCCGTCGGCGCCATTGCCGATCAGCGGGCGTCCCAGCAGTATCTCGGTTGGCTCGTTGATCACTGCGAGGATGTCTTGCTCGAGGGTCTGCAGCGGGCCGGTATTGGCGGCCTCGGCGGCGGCGTACTGCGCCACGCCGGCGTTCATCAGCCCGACGAATTGCTCGTGGAAGGCCGCCGCCTGGGCGCTCAGCGCCTGGTACTGCTGACCGTGCGCCCCGAAGAGCGATGCGATCGCCGCCGACACCTC
>NZ_LZKE01000119.1:0-105287 GCF_001672675.1 Mycobacterium sp. E2327 | reverse complement strand
GTGCGCGATCCCGCCGGGAACCTGATCCGCATCCAGCAGATCCGCTAAGAGCCCACAACGGGAAAAGTCCCGAACCCCAAGTGGGTTCGGGACTTTTCGACCGCAGCGTGCGCGAGTCATGACTCCCTGAAGTAGCGGGTGAGGAACCCGAAGGCGACGACTCCCGCGATGACACCGATCACGCCCCAGAGCAGCACCTGAGGAATCATCGCCCCGGTGACCCAATTGAACGTCATCGCGAGGTAGAGCCCCCAGAACACGCGGTACAGGCACCAGAGGGCAACCAACGCGTTGCCGATCCCGATGTACAGGCTGCGCTGACGGTCGACGCGGTTGATCTGCTGTTCGAGCGCGGCGGGAACAAGCTTCATTTCTGACTTCCTTTCAGGTGGCGCCGCCGGGTTGGCGTCGTCGTTGGGATAAGTACAGAGGCCGCGATTCGCTACCGATCCCAAGAACGCCGGGCGTCAGGCGGCGGGCGCGGGCTCGGCGGTGTCGCCGACGGTCTGGTTCATCTCGGCCTGGAACCGGCGATACGTCTCGGCGCGCCCGGGCCGGCGCCGCACCACCAGCCACCCGATGCCGAGCACCAGGAACCAGAGGGGGAACCACGCCAGGGCGATCGCGGTCTCATGTTCGGTGCACAGCGTCCAGATCACGAACGCGAAAAAACCCAGGGTGGCCCAGCACATCGCCACGCCGGCGGGCATCTGGTAGGACGAGTCGGCATGCCGTCGCGGGTGCCGGCGCCGGTAGACGAGGTAGCTGACGACGATCACCGCCCACACGAACATGAACAACAGCGACGCGACCGTGGTCACCAACGTGAACGCGCCCATGACCGAACCGCCGACGTAGAGCAGCGGGATGGAGGTCAGCAGCAGCGCCGCGGTGAGAAAGAGTGCGACCGACGGCACGCCGCGACGGTTCAGGCGCCGAAAGGGCGACGGGGCGCTTCCGTTGTCGGCCAGGCCGAACAGCATGCGACCGGTGGAGAAGACGCCGGAGTTGGCCGACGAGGCGGCCGCCGTGGTCACCACGAAGTTGACGATCGACGCCGCGGCGCCGAGTCCCGCCAGCGCGAACATCGTCACGAAAGGGGATTGGCCGCCGGCGAAGTGCCGCCACGGGACGACGGTGAGGATCGCCAGCAGCGCACCGATGTAGAAGATCGCCACCCGAATGGGAACCGCGTTGATGGCGCGGGGGAGGGTGCGGCGCGGATCCGCCGTTTCGGCCGCCGCGGCGCCGACGAGTTCCACCCCGACGAACGCGAAGAACGCGATCTGAAACCCGCCGACCACACCCATGAACCCCGTCGCGAAGAACCCGCCGTCGTTCCACAGGTTCTCGACCGTCGCCCGATTGCCTTGCGGCGAAACGAAATCCGTCGCCGCCAGCACGACGCCAACGACGATGAGGCACCCGATCGCCGCGACCTTGATCAGGGCGAACCAGAACTCCAGCTCCCCGAAGTTGCGCACGCTGGACAAGTTCAACACCAGGATCACGCACCCGGTCACCAGCGGCGGCAGCCACAACGGCACGTCGGGCCACCAGAACCTCGCGTAGCCGGCGATCGCAACGATCTCGGCGATGCCCGTGACAATCCAGGCGAACCAATACGACCAGCCGACGAAAAAGCCCGCGGCGGGCCCCAATAGGTCGGCGGCGAAATCGACGAACGACTTGTAGTTCAGGTTCGACAGCAGCAATTCGCCCATCGCGCGCAGCACGAAAAACACGAAGAACCCGATGATCGCGTACACCAGCAGCACCGCCGGGCCGGCCAGCGAGATCGTTTTTCCGCTCCCCATGAAAAGCCCGGTGCCGATCGCCCCGCCGATCGCGATCAACTGGATGTGACGGTTGGCGAGACCCCGGCGCAGTTGCGGGATGGCGGATGTCATGGCGAAGACATTAGAGCCGAGGGCGCCGGCCCGCGACAGATGTGATTTGGCCCCGCTTATGCCAAAAACACGTCTGACGAGGCGATTACGTCCCCTGCCGCAAGATCGTTCTGGTCAAGCGATTTGAAAAGCAATCCGACGTTGTCACCGGTTGCCGCGGTATCGATCTTCTTGCGAAAAGCCTCGATAGCGTCCACGCGGACCGTCGGCCCGTCGTTGATCTTCACCTGGTCGCCGACGCGCAGCTCCCCATACTCCACGCGGCCGGTGGCCACCGCGCCGCGACCGCGGATCACGAAGACGTCCTGGACCGTCATGCGAAACATGTATCTAGTCCGACAGCTTCACCACGAGCTTGCCGACGTTCTTGCCGTCGAAGAGCATGTTGATCGCCGTCGGCAGCTGCTCGAAGCCCTCGACGACCGTCTCGAGCGGGGTGAGCTTGCCGCCGGCGATCAGGTCCGCGATCTCGGTGGCCGCCTCCGCCGCGCGCCCCAGGTGGTCGAGGACGATGAAGCCCTGCAGCGTCGCGCGCTGGACGAGCAGGTTGCCGAACGCGCGGGGCCCCGGCGGCGGATCGGCCGCGTTGTAGCCGGAGATCAGGCCGCAAAGCGCAACGCGCGCACCGATGTTGAGGCGCGCGAAGACGGCGTCCATGATGTCGCCGCCGACATTTTCGAAGTCGACGTCGATGCCGTCGGGGGTCGCCGCGACGAGCTGGGCGGCCCAGTCGTCGGCGCGGTGGTCGACCGCCGCGTCGAAGCCGAGCTGCTCGGTGAGCAGGGCGCACTTCTCGGGGCCGCCGGCGATGCCGACGACGCGTGCGCCGTCGACCTTGGCGAGCTGCCCGGCGATCGACCCGACCGCGCCCGCCGCGGCCGACACCACGACCGTCTCACCTTGCTTCGGCTTGCCGATGTCCCGGATGCCGACCCATGCGGTCAGCCCCGTCGTGCCCAGCGCGCCCAAGTAGGCGCTCGGCGAAATGCCCTCGGCAACGTCGACCGGCATCACCAGCGCCGAGTCCGACAGCACCGCATACTCCTGCCAGCCGAGGAGCCCCTGCACCCTCTGCCCGACCGGGAACCGCGCGCTCTTCGACGCGACGACCTCGCCCAGGCCGCCCGCACGCATGACCTCGCCGATGCCCACCGGCGGCAGGTAAGTCGGGGTGTCGTTGATCCACATCCGGTTTGTCGGGTCGAGCGATATCCAGTCGACGCGCACCAGCGCCTCGCCGTCGGCGAGCTCCGGCACGGCCTCCTCGCTCAACTCGAAAGTGTCGGGGCCGATACGGCCGGTGGGGCGTTCGCGGAGCAGAAAACGGCGATTTCGATCGGGCATAAGCGCACCGTACTGGACCGGCGCCCCGACAACTACGCTTCACCGGAGGGGGCCCGCCGGACGGGAGGTTTGCGCGGTGAACGTGGTGTCGCGAATTGCCCTGGTGACCATCGCTCTCACAGCCGCCGCATTGTCGCTGCCCGTGGCGGCCGCCGATCCGCCACCCACGCAGCAGATCGCCGTCATGGCCGTCGGCCCCGGCGGCGAACCGATCAACGGCTATACGGAGACGCCACCGCAGGGCAACGTCGTCACCGTCGAGTGCTCGGAACCCTCACGGTCGGCCGTGACCGACAACGTCTACTCCTGCTCGCCGAGCGCGGCCGGCGCCGGGACCTGCTGGCCGTCCACACCGGGGTCGCTGTTGTGCGTGGATGACCCATGGGCCAGGCGCATGCATCGGGTGAGATATGCCGGGGTCTGCCGCCGGTGCAGCCGACCGCGACCCCGGAGCCGTTCGCGCTGACACTCGACGACGGCACCCATTGCCTGCTTCGCAACGGAGGCGCTTGGGGCGTGCGCGCCGACGGCTACGAGGGCGCCTACAGCTGCAACGGCCCGCACCTCGCGGTGCTATGGCTGCCCAGCCAAGGCGCCGGTAGCTGCATCGACCGCTCGTCGCCGGCCTGGACGGTCAAGGTCGGTCAGCTCGGCACACCCGACGCCGCCCTTCCACCGCCGCAGACCCACGCGGTGACCGAGGCGTGGTTTGCCGGAGGTAGAGCCGGCCAGTAGTCGGCGGCGCGGTTGCTGTCCGTCCAGGTCCCTTCGTTCTACCCTTCAAACAAGGGGGTGCCGGACGGAAGGTTGTGCACGGTGAACGTGGTATCCCGAAGCGCCCTGGTTGCCGTGATGACGGCGGCAGGTTTGTCACTGGCGGTACCGGCGGCCGCCGATCCGCCACCGACGCAACAGATCACCGTCGTGGCCGTCGGACCCAGCGGCCAACCGATCAACGGTTACCGGGAGGCGCCGGGGGAGAGCGACGTCTTCACGGTCACCGACTGCACAACATCGTCGCCGTCGGCGGTGGCCGGCAACGTCTACTACTGTTCGCCGACCGCGGCCGGCGCCGGCACCTGCTGGCCCTCGACGCCCGGAACGCTGTTGTGCGTCGACGATCCGTGGGACAAGCGCCTGCACCGGGTCAGCTATGACGGTCCGCTGCCGCCCGTGCAGCCGAACGCCACCCCGGACCCGTTCGCGCTGACCCTCGACGACGGCACCCGCTGCCTGCTCCGCAACGGGGGCGCCTGGGGTGGGCGCGCCGACGGATACGTGGGCGTCTATGGCTGTGGCATCGGCGGCCCCGACAACACCGCGGTGTTGTGGCAGCCCAGCCAGGGTGCCGGGGCCTGCATCGACCGCACCTCGGCGGTGTGGAAGGTCAAAGTCGGAGAAGTCGGCGAACCGGACAGCGTCTTCCCGCCGCCGCAGACTCATGCAGTGACGGCCGTGTGGTTTGCCGGAGGTAAGGCCGGTCAGTAGCGCGGCGGGGCGGCCCACTCACAGACCACGATTCCGATCCAGCCATTCGTCTCGGTTCCATTCCGGCGGGGTAGCGCCGACCGGTGCCAGTCTCAGATGCGGATCATCAGATTGCACAAGGCAAATCAAATGATGCCCGCCTATCAAAGCGGCACGCTGGCGTAGGGCATAGATATCGAGCAAGGTATGGGCGTCATCGGGAAACCTCGCGGCGAAGCGGTCGAAACCGGTGAGCACCATCACCACCCCGGCAGCCCGTGCGGGACGGATGTCCGCAGGGTCATCGCGGTCAAAAACGTCGCTCAGGCAGTCATTCAGCGCCGCCCAGTTCTGGCCGTAATGCGCAGGAAATGCAAACATTTTCGACAGGTAGCGATGCATGTCAACCGTGCCCGACCAACCCGAGGCATCGGCGTGCACAACGTGGTACCGAGCGTCGCGCAACATCGCGACATCGCGGTCAAGAACGGCACGGTTGAAGTACAAGTTCACCGCTGTTTTAAGAAAACTGCGGCCGGCCACGCCTACCCTCTAGGCCCGACGCCCTGTCAGCTCGGCCGTGGCCAACCGTCTGCGCTATGTTTGTCCGGGGACGGTAGGGCGGCGATATAAGTAAAGTCGCGTGGCTGTGATTTTCCGCTGCAAACTAGGTTTCGCGCAGTTTCCGGTATGCCTCGCGGGCGCAAGTTCGAAGTTCTTGATCGTCGAGGCCGCCCACCCTTCGGCGCAAATCCGGATCTGCAGTATATTCATCGACATCGGCGAACAGCCGATCAAGTATATTAAACTCGCGGCTGCGAACTTGATCTCTGTCGTTCTTGAATAAGGTGAGATATCTAGATTCGAACTCCCGCGCTGATATCTGGTGATCGACAAAGCTAGCGATCAAGGGCGCATACTTGGCACACATTCTTTCGACTGCTGCTCTATCCGACGGCATCAGTGACCACACCAAATCATGCCTCTAATCGAGGCAATCCAGATTTGCCATGAGTAAACTTCCACCACATATTCCAGTATCCACTTTGGCCAGTGTGTCTTGCACATCCGTCGGTAGCTGAGGTTGGGCGCCGGCTACTCGATCTGGTGCTGGGTTGATCATCTCGCGGGTGATCAACCCAGCGTCCAGGCCGTCAAGTGCCATTTCCTGCGTCGAGGGCGGGAGGCAGTTTATAGCCCTGAAGCTCGTCGCGGAGCTCGGCGACAATTCCCTGCACATCGGCTTCTTCGTCCTGGGTCAAATACCGACGTCCGTCGTCGAGCGCCAGTGCATAGATAATTTCAAGTTCACCCCACTGTCCGAGCAACGACCCGGTCCAGGATGGATCCGCGACTTCTTCAAGAGATCGGATTATCGATTTCAGGTCACGATCTATCCGTTCGAGCTCGGCGAACCCACCCGCGTAACGGTTCAATGAATCAAGAGCGAGTTGCCGAAGATCCGCAACCCGGTCGCGGAAAACCTCTTCATTCACCAAGGTCGTAACCTTCCAAAGCTCACGGTGACAATTCTTCCGCTCGGGGCTTGGACTACGCTGATATTGTTAACTGGATCATAGAAAACCGTTGTGCCTCCTCTACCTGGTGCGGACAGGCCGTTTTGTAGCGTGTTTTGCACGACGCTTACCGGAATGCCTTCGCTTTGCATTTCGTCAAGAGCGTGTCCGCTGAAAGATATCCCATCAATCGTCTCAGGAGCATTCGTTCCGGGGGGAACATCCATCGGGCTACCGCGCTGACCCGTAGGCGTCTTCGGATCCGGAGCGGGCGGATGCGGCTGCTCGGGCGCAGGCTGTGTCCAGGACGGTATGTCGGTGCGTACGGCGTCTTTCGCGGGCGTGTACTCCGCATTCGACGATTTTAATTGGTTTTCGAGTTGCTCCTTCTGAGAGTTGTAGGTCCACGCTTCTTGGTTGTATGCGTTTACCGCGTCCAAATTGGTGGGATCAGGCCGCCAAGAATTGTGGCGCTCTATAGCTTGCATGAGGTCCCGATATGCCTGCTGCGCTGCCTCCACCGACTTCGGCACGGGCGGGCTGGCCCAAGACGGAGGAGACGGGGGCCGTAGCGGCGGGTTGCCCGGCGATGGAGGCGGAGGCGGCGGGGGAAAGGGCGGTTGCGGAGCAAGCGGCGGTGGGATGGGCGGCGCCTGGGGTGCATGACCCGGTCCGGTGCCGAGCATCTGCGCGCCGGGGCCGCTCGGACCGTTGCCGTCGGGGGCTGGCCCCTGCGGACCACTTTGCGGTGCAGGTGGTGGGGGCGCCGGCGGTGGTGAGGTCGGTGGATGTTGCGGTGGCGGAGGGGAGTTGAGCGTGTGGGCGGTGTCGCCGAGGTCCAGCTGGGGCCGTGGCGACGGGGTGGAGGCAACGGTTGGCCTTGGTGGTTCGGGGTGCACGTAGGCCAACGGTTGAGAAACCGTCGGTGTCGCGCTCGTGGTGGTCAGAAAAGCGGCGTTGAGCATGCCCGGACTCGCGCCGCTGGCCTGCTCGGCCGTCGGCGGGTTAAAACCGTCGCCCTTGGGCCGCACATAGCTGGTTAACCCCGCACCCGGATACCCGCCGGTTACGCCACCGGGCCGTGGCGCCGATTCCGTTGGCGGGGTGAGGGTTTCGGCGCGCGCGGCCAGCGCCTGCTGAATCTGGGAAGGGCCTAGACCCTGGCCGGGTGTGGCGGCGCTCGGTGCAGGAAGCCCTCCGGCCGGCGACGGCTGCGCGAACATGCCCGCCGGAGGTTGCGGAGCCGCCGTCACCGTATGGGCCGGGGCTTGTGTGGCCGCCAACGGGGCCGCCGCCTGCGCCGCGGCCGCTGCCGGAGTTATCGCCGCTTGGACGGCTTGCTCGCTGGCCTGCATCGTCGCCCCGGCGGCGGCCATGGCCTCGTTTTCGGCCAACGCCGCCGCGGCGACGGCCGGCGCCGCCGCCGACGCTCCGGCCACGGCCGGCGGAAAGGGGACCATGATCGCCGCCGCACTCGCGCGCAACGCCGCGCCATAGGCCGCGCCCGCGCCGGCGTTGCGTGGCCACATCTGCCCGTAGTACTCGAGGTTCAACGCCGTGATCCGCGGGGTCAACGCGCCCAAGACGGCCGGGTTGATCTTCTGAGCGGCCGATTCCTCCATCCGGTTGGCCACGGCCTGCTCAGCGGTCACCATCGACGCCAGCGCCGTCTGGTGCGCACTGGCCGCCGCCGCCACATGCGGCACCTTCTCTAAGAGCGCCGCGGCGAGCAGTTGGTGCTGGGTGTCCAATGCGGTCTGGGTGGTCGCCGAGGCGGTCGCACCCACGCCCTGCCAACTGGCGCCATAGGTCGCTGCGCCGGTTGCGGTCGACGCCGCCATCACGGTCTGCAGATTCGCCGCCTCGGCGCTTAACGTCTCGCCGTAGGCCAAGGTGGACGCCGGGCCTGACCCCGACGCCAGCGCCGTGTAGTTGGCCTCCGGGCTAAACGTTGGCCACGGATGCGACACCAGAGCCCCTTGCCGCTACAGCGTCATGGCCGCCGCGCGCGTCGCCTCGCTGGCCACGGTGGTCGTCGCCGCCAACGACTGGGCGTCGGAGAACAATCCCCGCTGGGCCGCATGCTCACCCGCGGTCGCCATATACGCGGCAGCCACTGCGGCCAGTGCCGCGGCGAACGCCACCGAATCGGCGTCGGCGCCCATCGGCATGACTCCCAACAGCGTCGGGGCACCCGCGGCCGCGCTGGCGCCAGTCTGCGCAGCCAGCTCCGCCTGGGCCGAAGCCGCGGCCCCCACCGCAGCCGGCTCCATCGCAAATACCATCGCCCATCACCTCCCTGAACACCCCGCGGGCGAATATCAGCCAAGCCTACCCAGCACCCGCCGCCCGTCGCAGTTCACTAAAACCCCGCACCGAGTCGTCAGACCCGCCAACTACTGTCAGACCCCATGCATGCGATCACCCACGTTTCGGACACCGCGCGCTGGACGGCGCTGCACCGGGCCACCGAATCGGCCCGCCCCGACGCGCTTTTCAGCGATCCGCTCGCCGAGCGCCTCGCCGGTGAACACGGCCGCGCGATCGTCGCCAACGTCCCGCGGTCGACACGAAACGGATGGTGGCTCGTCGCGCGCACCAAGATCATCGACGACGCCATCGCCGAAGCGATCGCCGCCGGCTGCGACCGGGTGCTGAACCTGGCCGCCGGCCTGGACACCCGGCCATACCGACTCGACCTGCCGCCGGAGTTCACCTGGGTGGAGGCCGACCTGCCGAAGTTGCTCGAGGAAAAGACGCAAGTTCTCGCGGATCAGACGCCGCGGTGCCGGCTGACCCGGGTCGCCCTCGATCTGGCCGACCCGCAGGCCCGCGACGCCTTCCTCGACGAGGCCCTCGACGGCGCGACCAAGGCGCTGGTGTTGACCGAGGGCCTGTTGATGTATCTGGAAGACAGCGACGTCGACGCGCTTTCGGCGGCGTTCAAACGGCCCGAGATCGCCTGGTGGATGCTCGACCTCGCCTTTCCGGGCCTGCGGAAGATGATGAACAGAAAGATGGCCGGGATGCTGGAAAACGCGCCGTTCAAGTTCGCCCCCGAGAATGGCTTGGCCTACTTCGAGGACCTCGGCTGGCGCACCGTCGAAGCGGAATCAAACCTCGAGGCGGCCCACCGGTTTCATCGGTTGCCGCTGTTCATGCGTCCGGCCACGTGGCTTCGCCCGACGGATCCGCGTCATCCGGGCCGCAGGCCCTGGGGAGCAGTCGCCCTGCTGACCCACTGAGCTACCAGACGCGGATCCAGTCGACGAGCATGTCCGCGGGATAGGTCCCCGGTCCCGGGTCGCCGCCGCCCGAACCGGCGACCGCAAGGTTGAACACCGGGTAGGCGGCGTAGCCGGGATTGTTGAACGGCCAATCCGGAAGCGAGCTGGCGGGCACATCGAAGTAGGGCTGGGCGCCTTCGGAGTAGTCCTTCCAGAAGCGGATGCCGTTCGCGTCCCACTGAGTGCGCCAGGTGTGCCAGGCGCTATCCATCGCGATGTTGTGGGTCTTCCATTCACCGCCGTTCGCCTTCGCGTGCACGGTGGTGGCCGAGGGCCAGTTGCCGTTGCCGTACCACTCCATGACGTCGATCTCGCCCTGATCGTCGTTACCCAGCCAGTAGGCGGGCCAGGCGCCGGCGGTCAGGCAATTGAGCTTGATCCGGGCCTCCCACGTGTGCCCGACGCCGCCCCGCCACAGGCTTTGGACCTTGCCGCTGAAGTAGGTGGGCCCATCCTTGGCCGCGCGCAGTACCAGGTTGGAGTTGCCGTCGAGAAACACGTTCTTGCGATCATCGCGGTACTGCCCGATGTGCTCGGGCAACTCCCAGTACGTCGGGTCCTTGATCGTCTCGCGGGCCTTGGCCACCGCCCACTTGGACGCGTCGGGGGCCGAGCCGGCCGGCCCGTCGAATTCGTCCTGGAAGATGTAGCTCTGGCCGCTCGGTGTGTCTGGTCGACTCGGAAAGGCGCAGGCTTCGGGGAGCGGCAGCGCGGCTGCCAGCACGCCGATCCCGGTCGTCAGCATCATGCGGCGGCGGTCTATCTGCGGCATAAGCAAGGCACCCTAGCAGCCGGGGCTGTCCTAGGTCGAAACGAGAAATCTGTCGGTGGCCGCCGTTAGCGTGTGGATCGCCAGGCCAGCGGGTTCAGGATGACGCCGAAATTCATGGCTAATTCTCAACTTGGCGCGTGGTTTGGTCACAGGATTCGCAGGGCATCCTGAAATTACGAACCGATAAACACTGTTCATTCTTTTGCGGATTGCTCGGGAGGAGTTGGAATCATGGCGGACGCAGACGGCGCGACGGTCATTTTCCTTCAATCCCATCCCGCATGGGCCGCGGCCCGGCGGCGGGACCGGGAGCGCCGCGACGCGATGCGCCGCCATCCTTCTTCCCTTGCCCGGCGGCACGCCGCCGTGGCGGGTGGCCAGGTCACCCGCAACTTCAAGGTGTACTCGAGCACCGACACCCCGGCCTGAATCCGCCTTTAAACCGCGAAATGCGGACCAATTGCACTTTCGAGGGTTCGGCCATTAATCCGAATTCCCTTGTAATGCAATGAAATAGCAGCGGATGCGCGACGGCCCGAGCCGCGGCATAATTCCTCGCGTGGCCCAGACACGCAGGACGAAGGCGCTCGCGAACCCCGCCCAGCCCCACGGCGCGCTCCTGCACGAGTTGGAGCGCTACATCGAGGCCCACAATCCCGGCGTGACGGACGTCAACGTCGTCAGCGCGACGGACACCGGGCAGGCGGACAAGAGCCACAAGCCGGTCCGCCACTGGTATCAGGTCACGTACGAAGCCTGAATCGCCAGCTCAGAGCTTGCCCGCGACGAAATCGGCGGCCTGATTGGCCATGCCCGCGTCGATGTACGCGCCGGCGAGGTGTTGCGGCCAGTTCTCTTTCCAGGTGTTCGGGTCGGCCGGGTTGCAGACGGGGTCGGCACCATGGCACAACTCGATGGTCCTGTCGTTGTAGAGCGGGTTGAAGTTCGTGATCGGACCCACCCACTGGCTTCCGTTGCCGAACAGCGCGACGGCGGCGACGTGCTGGTCGATGCCCGGCGGCAGTGGGCTGTCGAAACCGAACGCGGCGATGGGCGCGGCGAGCACCACGTCGGTGACGGCCGCACCAAGCGAATAGCCCCCCAGCACCAGCCGGGTGTCCGGGCAGTTGTTGGCCATGTCCTGGATGTGATGGCTCATGTCGTTGGCACCGACGTCGACGTCCGTGTCGGCGCCGTACTTCACCGCATACACGCCGATGTTCTTCGAAACCTTGGATCGCAGCGCACTGATGAACGCGCTGCCGAGCGCGCCGGTGCCGGGCGACTCGAACCGTCCGCGGGCGAAGACGACCTGCACGGCGGGACAACTCGCGGCGGCGGCCCGGGGCGTCCCCGCCGGCACCACCGCTGGCGCCACAGTCAACGCCGCCGCGGCGACGACGGCGGCCATCCCGATGTCAAGCAACCTGCGAACGAGCAAAGCGCGCACAGCACGATGGTAGAGCGATCGCGCCGCCTGGGCAGCGGTCGGATAGGTTCGCCTCATGAGCCGTGCCGACGCCGAGTCACCCGAGCGCCTGTTTGCGCTCGCCGAGCAGGTGCAGGGCTTCATGCCGCCCGACGAGGGCCGCGCCCTCTACGAGGCCGCGCTGCGGTACCTCGACGGCGGCGTCGGCGTCGAGGTCGGCACCTACTGCGGCAAATCCACCCTCTTGCTCGGCGCGGCCGCGCAACAGACCAACAGCGTGCTCTACACCGTCGACCATCACCACGGCTCGGAGGAACACCAACCCGGGTGGGAGTACCACGACGCCTCGATGGTCGACGACGTGACGGGTCTGTTCGACACGCTGCCGACGTTTCGCCGCACGCTGGACGCCGCCGGGCTCGACGACCACGTCGTCGCCGTCGTCGGCAAGTCGCCGGTGGTGGCCCGGGGGTGGCGGGCACCGCTGTCGTTGTTGTTCATCGACGGCGGCCACTCCGAGAAGGCGGCGAACGAGGACTTCGACGGCTGGGCGAAATGGGTGGACACCGGCGGGGCGCTGCTCATCCATGACGTGTTCCCCGACCCACGCGACGGCGGCCGCCCGCCGTACTACATCTATCGCCGCGCGATGGATTCCGGTCAGTTCCGGGAGGTTTCGGCCACCGGGTCGCTGCGGGTGCTCGAACGCACCGGCGGGCGGGCGGGCGAGCAGATAATCACCGGCCGGTAACCACGCACTCGCAGTCGAAGTCGGTCTGCAGCCCCATCGGCAGCCCGTCGCCGCGGAAGATCCCGCTGCCCTTGGTGGTGTCCGACAGCGCGTCCGCGGCCAGGATCATCGCCGCGCCGGTCCAGGTGGTGCGTTCCTCGGGCCATCGCTTGCCGTCGGCGAAAACCAGACCGGTCCAATAGGACCCGTCCTTTTCGCGCAGGTGCTGCATCGCGGCGAACTGGCGGTGCGCGGCGGAGCGGTGGCCGATGGCGTCGAGGGCCATCACCAGTTCGCAGGTCTCGGCGCCGGTCACCCAGGGCCGATCGTCGACGCAGCGGATGCCGAGGCCGCCGACCACGAAGTCGTCCCAGCGCTGCCTGATCCGGCGGGCCGCCGCCGGACCCCGCAGGGCACCGCCCAGGATCGGGTAGTACCAGTCCATCGAGTAGCGGTCCTTCTCGGTGAACGCCTCGGGGTGCACCGCGATCGCGTGGCCCAGGCGCCCGAGGGCCAGCTCCCATTCCGGCTGGGGGTCCCCTACCAGGACGGCCAGCGCCAGTGCGCAGCGGATGCTGTGGAACACGCTGGCACACCCGGTCAGCAACGCCTCCTGGACAGGCCCGGCTTCGCTGCGAGCCCAGGCGATTTCGCCGTAGCCGAACTGCAAATCGATGACGAAGTCGATCGCCTTGTGCACCACCGGCCACATCTCGGCGGCGAACGACCTGTCGCCGGTGATCAACACGTGATGCCAGACCCCGGTGGCGATGTATGCGCAGAAGTTGCTGTCGCTGTTGGCGTCTTCGATTGTGCCCTCGCGCATTTGGATGGGCCAGGAGCCGTCGGGCCGCTGCGTGCGGCGGCTCCATTCGAACGCCGCCCGCGCCGGCTCCAGCAGTCCGGCCGCGGTGAGCGCCATCGCGCACTCCACGTGGTCCCACGGATCGGTGTGACCACCCGCGAACCAGGGGATGGCTCCCGACGGTTCCTGGTCGGCCGCTATCGACTTCGCGGTCTGTCGGCATTGGTCCGGGGTGAGGACACCCGGAATCGCCGGCGCGTTAACTCGACGCAACTGAATATCCCGGGGCGGCTTCGCTTTCCGCGACAGGCGACGCAGCGTAGTACTTCGCGAAATACAGGACCACGCTCTTTCCGACAAACGGGTTGAGCAGCGACTCGGCCAGCTGCGTCACCTTGGGCCGCCGCATCAGGTCCCAGACCAGAAGCTTGTGATAGGTGGCCACGGCAGGGTGATCCGAATTCGACACGCCCACTGCGCATTTCAGCCACCAGAACGGCGAGTGCAAAGCGTGCGCGTGATGGGCGTGGATCAACTCGATTCCGCCGCCGGCGATCTTGCCGCGCAGCTCGTCGGCCCGGTAGATGCGAACGTGGCCGCCCTCGTTGGCATGGTATTCGTCGGAAAGCAGCCAACAAATGCGCTCGGGCAGCCAGCGCGGGACGCTGACCGCCAGCGTCCCACCGACTTTGAGGACCCTGATCAGTTCGGCGATGGCGGCGTCGTCCTGAGGGACGTGCTCGAGGATCTCCGAGGCGATGACGCAGTCGAACGTCTCGTCGGCGTACGGCAGGCTCAGCGCGTCACCGAGCACGACCTTCGCCGAGGCCCCCTCGGGCGCCTCGCCGCTCTCGGCCATCGCCTTCAGGATCGTGTCGACGGACCGCAGTTCGTCCGGATCTCTGTCGAAGGCGACGACGTCGGCGCCGCGCCGGTAGGCCTCGAAGGCGTGCCGCCCGCCGCCGCATCCCACGTCGATCACCTTGGCGGACGGACCGATACCCAGCCGGTCGAAATCTATGGTCAGCATCGCGCGATCGCCCGCTCGTAGACCTGCACGGTTTGGGCGGCCACCGCTTCCCAGCTGAACACGTTGATCGCGCGCTCCCTGCCCGCCTTGCCCATGGTGCGGCGCTTTTCCGGCGAGTCGAGCAGCTCGCCGAGCGCGCCGGTCAGGGCGTCGACGTCGGCCGGGGGCACCAGCTCGGCGCAGGCGCCGTCGGTCCCCAGGACTTCGGGCAGCGCGCCCACGCGGCTGGCCACGATCGGCGTCCCGCTCGCCATGGCTTCCACCGCGGGCAGCGAAAACCCTTCGTACAGAGAGGGAATGCAGGCGACCTCGGCCGACGCGAACAGGGCGGCGAGCGCTTCGTCGGACAACCCGCTGGTGATGTGGACGATGTCCGAGATTCCCAGCTCCGCGATGAGTTTGTGGGTGGGACCGTTGGGTTCGACCTTGGCGACGAGCCGCAATTCGACATCTCGGCGGGTGCGCAGCCTGGCGACCGCGTGCAACAAGGTCCGCACGCCCTTCAAAGGGGTGTCGGCGCTGGCGATCGCGATGATGCGGCCAGGTTGGCGCGGGCCGGATGCCGGCCGGAACAGCTCGGTGTTCACACCCAGCGGCACGACGTGCAGTTGATCGGGGGAGACGCCGAAGTCGGCGACGATGTCCGCGGCCGACGACGACGAGACCGTCAACAGGTCGGGGATCCGGCGGGCCACCTGCTCCTGCATTTTGGAGAACCCGTACCAGCGGTGCACCAGCGGCTTGCGCCACCAGCGCGCGGCGGCGACGTCGAGCACGCGGTCCCGGGTGATGGGGTGATGCACGGTGGCCACCACCGGCAGCCCCGCGTCGGCGATCGCCAGCAGCCCGGTGCCCAGGCTCTGGTTGTCGTGCACCAGGTCGAAGTCTTTGGCGCGCTCGGCCAACAGCCGCGCCACGCGCATGGTGAACGTCCGCGGTTCGGGAAAGCCCGCCGTCCACACGGTCAGCAGCTCGAGCAGGTCGATCGAGTCGCGGATCTCGCTGGGGCGCGGCACCCGGAAGGGGTCGGGCTCACGGTAGAGATCCAGGCTGGGCACCTTGGTCAGCCGCACCCGCGGATCGAGCAGCTCGGGATACGGCTGCCCGGAGAACACTTCGACGTCGTGGCCTAGCTCGACCAGGCCGCGGCTGAGATGGCGCACGTAGACGCCCTGTCCGCCGCAATGGTCCTTACTGCGATAGGACAGCAGGGCAATTCGCATACTCAACTCTTATCCGCCGAAGAAAGATGGCGGGCGGGCGGCCCCCAATCCATCGCGATCAACGGACTCCCGAGCTCCGTGACAGCAAACTGGACATGTGTCCAGACTATAGTTCGCCGACCTAATTGATGCAATCGAGGGCGGAACACCGTGTTCAGTCTGCCCTCGAGGCCTCGGCGCTTGCGAAGCGGCCGCCGCTAGCTGCAGGGATATTGCCCGTTGAGCACGCAGTTCACCGGCGGCGAGTAGGTGCCGCTCAGCACGCCCCTCATGCCACCCGTGGCTGAACCGAGGGGCGGGATGACGCGATTCCAGTTCGCGGGGGTGATGACGAAGTGCGTTCCGTATTGGGTGAACGAGCTGTTCCACGTATGGGAGATGCCTTCTCCGGCCGGCAAGTCGAATTCGATCTTCCAATCGCTCATCGGCGCCGCGCTCGCGTTGGTGACGGTGAAGTTGGCGATGAAGCCGGTCTGCCACGTGTGTTCCACCGACAACGACGCCGCGGCCGCGGCCGCATGAGCGGCGGGGGAGCCGGCGAGTCCCAGGCCGGCAACCAGCATTGCCGGCACGGTCACGTGAAGCGCTGTGCGCCAGCGTTTCACGCAATTGTTCAGGCGGGCCATAGTGGCCAACAGTAGGGACAAGCAGGCGGTATCGGCCCGCGCATCGCGGGTAAGCTGCACGACCTTTGCCCAATCGAAACCGTCATGAAATCGGCGGAGAGTGCCGGCCCGCGGGATGAGCCCGCTTTGTTACCATCGCGCCGTGCACGACGGATGGCGATCGATCTCGCGACGTGACGCCCTCAAGTATGCGTTCGCGCCGGCCCTGCTGGGCCTGGCCGCGCCGCTCGCGCAGCAGCGGGCCTCGGCGGCCGACCTGCAGCTGATCGATTTCGCCGAGAAGCGGATCGCGCCGGGCGAGATCAAGGCGGCGGGCTACGGCGGGGTGGTCAACTACGTGTCGGCGTCGCGACCGGGCGCGAACTTTGAGGCCAAGCCCATCACGCGCGAGTACGCGGACGCGCTGCGCGCGGCGGGGCTTCAGATCGTCAGCAACTTCCAGTACGGCAAACCCGGCTGGCCCGACCCGTCGGATTACACCCGCGGGTACGACGGCGGGGTGGCCGACGCGCACACCGCCCTGCAACTGCACAACGCGGCAGGCGGGACGGCGTCGGCCCCGATCTTCTTCAGCGTCGACGACAACATCGACGAAAACACGTGGAACGGCCCTGCCGTGCAATGGTTTCGGGGCATCAACTCGGTGTTGGGAGTGGGCCGCACCGGCATCTACGGACATGCCCGGGCGTGCGGCTGGGCGATCCGCGACGGCGTCATCGGAAACTCGACCACCCCGGGCCACCGCTGGGCGTGGCAGACCAGGTCGTGGTCCAACGGGGAACGCGAACCGGCGGCGGTGCTGTATCAGGCCGTGGTCAACAGCCCGTCGAACCCGAGCCCGCTGCTGGGGGGGATCAACGTGGACATCGACGACGTCCTCGCGGCCGACTACGGCCAATGGGATCTTGCGCGCTGATTCGGCTACATCCCTAGGTGTACCGACCTGTCACCGTTCATAAGAGGGGTCGTCGACGGGGTCGTCGACGCTATGAAGTCCTCCAGGATGTCCGCCACCACCGACGGAGCCTCCACATGCGGAAAGTGCCCGATTCCCTCCAGCACCTCGAGCCGACTGCCCTCCAGCGCGTCATGGGCAGCGTAGGCGTGGGCCACGGGAATGATGCGGTCCTGCTCGCCCCAGATCAGCAGGACGGGCATCCCGGCCGCGACGTGGATCTTGTTCAACGCGCTGACCGCCTGACCGCGGTAGTCCACCACTGAGCGCAACGTCCGCAAAAAGGCTTGGCGGGTCCGTCGATCGGACAGCGAGGAGTAGGCGTGCCACATCTCACCGGCTCGCGGCGACTGCACCCCGGCCGAAGTCAGCCACGAACCCAGCTTGTTCCCAAGGTTCAACACCGACTGCGGTGCGACGACGGGCAATACGAACTCGGCGCCCGGTGCCGACAGGATCCGTAGCACCGGGCTGAGGTCGGGCCCGAGGCCACCGCTGCCGATGAGGGCCAGCCGCTCGCAATGTTCCCGGTGCTGGTGGGCGAACTGCATTGCGATGCCGCCGCCGAGAGACTGCCCAATCACGGTTGCCCGGTCCACCTCGAGTTCGTCGAGCAGGTCGCGCAGAAAGACGGCGAAGGCTCCCAGCGAGTAGTCGCCACGCGGCTTCGCGGACATGCCGTGGCCGAGCAGGTCGGGCGCAATGACGCGGTAATTCTTCGACAGCTGCGGAATGATCGCATGCCACGTCGCGGAGCTGCCGGCCATCCCGTGTATCAGCAACACGGCAGGCCCGTCGCCGGCATCCCGGTAGGCGATCCGGTCTCCGTGAAGTTCGAGATACTTCAATTCGCTCATGTCACCGTTTACCCAGCTTCGGTAGTTGGACGCATCGGCCATTAGCCATGGTACGTAACTTACGCCTTCGTAGGTTACCGGTGGGTAATAGTGTGGCTGGCCTCACGGAGTGCTCGAAATAGCCGACGCCCCGCGAGCCTGGTAGCCCGCGGGGCGTCGCTTGCCATCCGGCTGCTACTTCAGGTCGAACCGGTCGGCGTTCATCACCTTCACCCAGGCCGCGACGAAGTCCTCGACGAACTTCCCCTGGTTGTCGTCCTGGGCGTAGACCTCGGACAGCGCGCGCAGCACCGAGTTCGACCCGAACACCAGGTCGTTGGCCGTGGCCGTCCACTTCTTCTGTCCCGACTTGCGGTCGACGACCTCGTAGACGTTCTCCGCCGTCTCCGACGCCTTCCACGCGTTGTCCATGTCGAGCAGGTTGACGAAGAAGTCGTTGGTCAGCGTGCCGGGCCGGTCGGTGAAGACGCCGTGCTTGCTGCCGCCGTGGTTCGCGCCGAGGGCACGCAGCCCGCCGACGAGCACCGTCATTTCGGGCCCGGTCACACCCAGCAGGTAGGCCCGCTCCACCAGCAACTGCTCCAGCGGCGCCTTCTCGCCGGCGCGGATGTAGTTGCGGAACCCGTCAGCCCTCGGTTCGAGCACCGCGAACGACTCCACGTCGGTGCTCTCCTGCGAGGCGTCGGTGCGCCCGGGCGCAAAGTGCACCGCGATCTCGTAGCCGGCGTCCTTGGCCGCCTTCTCCACCGCCGCCGAGCCGGCCAGCACGATCAAGTCCGCCAACGAGATCTTCTTGCCACCCGAAGCCGACGCGTTGAAGTCCTGCTGGATCTTCTCCAGCACGGGCAACACCTTGTCCAGCTCGGAGGGCTCGTTGACCTCCCAGTTGCGCTGCGGCTCGAGGCGCAGCCGCGCCCCGTTGGCGCCGCCCCGCTTGTCGGTGCGGCGGTAGCTCGACGCCGCCGACCAGGCCGTCTTGACCAGTTGCGGCACCGACAGGCCAGAGTCGAGCACCTTGCTCTTCAGGGCGGCGACGTCGTTCTCGTCGACCAGCTCGTGGTCGACGGCCGGAACCGGGTCCTGCCACAGCTGCGGCTCGGCGACCCACGGCCCCAGGTAGCGGCTGATCGGCCCCATGTCGCGGTGCAGCAGCTTGTACCAGGCCCTGGCGAACGCGTCCGCCAGCTCTTCGGGGTGATCGAGCCAGCGACGGGTGATGTCGCGGTAGATGGGCGACTCACGCATCGAGATGTCGGTGACCAGCATCGTCGGCGCGCGGCCCGGCCCGCCGAACGGGTCCGGGATGGTGCCCGCACCCGCGCCGTCCTTGGCGACGAACTGCCAGGCATCGCCGGGGCTCTTGGTCAGCTCCCACTCGTAGCCGTACAGGGTCTCCAGGAAGGTGTTGTCCCACTTGGTCGGGGTGGGCGTCCAGACCACCTCCAGGCCGCTGGTGATGGCGTCCTTGCCCACGCCGGTGCCATACGAGCTCTTCCAGCCCAGCCCCTGCTGCTCGATGGGGGCGGCCTCCGGCTCGGGGCCCACCAGGTCGCCAGGACCGGCGCCGTGCGTCTTGCCGAAGCTGTGGCCGCCGACGATCAGCGCGGCGGTCTCCTCGTCGTTCATCGCCATGCGGCCGAAGGTCTCGCGGATGTCGATCGCGGCGGCGACCGGGTCCGGCTTGCCTTCCGGGCCTTCGGGATTCACGTAGATCAGGCCCATGGTGGTCGCGCCGTAGGGCTGGGCGAGGTCACGCTCGCCGGAGTAGCGCTTGTCGGTGCCGAGCCAGGTGTCTTCTTCACCCCACAGGATCTCTTCGGGCCCCCAGACGTCTTCGCGGCCGAAGCCGAAGCCGAAGGTCTTGAATCCCATCGACTCCAGGGCACAGTTGCCGGCGAAGATGATCAGGTCGGCCCAGGAGATCTTGTTGCCGTACTTCTTCTTGACCGGCCACAGCAGCCGGCGGGCCTTGTCCAAGCTGACGTTGTCCGGCCAGCTGTTGAGCGGGGCAAAGCGCTGCATGCCCTGGCCGCCGCCGCCGCGGCCGTCGAAGATCCGGTAGGTGCCGGCGGCGTGCCAGCTCATCCGGATGAACAGGCCGCCATAGTGGCCATAGTCGGCGGGCCACCAGTCCTGCGAGGTGGTCATGACCTCGAACACGTCGCGCTTGAGCGCCTCGACATCGAGCTTGGCGAACTCCTCGGCGTAGTTGAAATCTTCGCCGTACGGGCTGGCATGGGGGTGGTTCGGGTGCAGCGTCGACACGTCGATCTGGTCGGGCCACCAGTCCCGGTTCGTCAGGGGCGCGTGCGATTTCGGTTTGGGGGAAGGGATTGCCGGGTTTTCGCTCTCGCTGTTGCTCGTCGTCTTGGTGTCGTCGTGGGGTGGGCGGCTGTCAGATGTTGACACAGCATTCCTTTCCGGTGGTTGTAATGCGGGCTGCGATCACGGGAGTGATCAGGACTCTGCCGTCGAGCAGTCGGGGCACATGCCCCAGTAGATGACCTCGGCCTCATCGAGGACGAAGCCATCCAGAACGTTGTTGTCGTCCAACGGGGTCAAGCACGGCGCCTCGCCGACTGCGCAGTCGACGTCGTTGATGACCCCGCAGGAGCGGCAGACGACATGATGGTGGTTGTCGCCGACGCGGGATTCGTAGCGGGCGACCAGGCCCAAGGGCTGGATCCGCCGCACCAGGCCCGCGGCGGTCACCGCGCTCAGCACGTCGTAGACGGCCTGGCGGGAGACGTCGGGCAGATCCCCGCGTACGGCGTTGAAGATCGTGTCGGTGTCGGCATGGGGGTGGGCGTGTACCGCCTCCAGCACGGCGACCCGCGGCCGGGTCACGCGCAGGTCGGCCATACGCAGCCGGTCCGCGTAACTCGCCGATGAGGACACGTGGTCCATATCACACTCTTATTTGGAATCAGTCAAGACTTTCCCGGGGGCGAGCCGCCGAATAAGTGGTGAACCGTGCGCATCCGGTCGGTCCGCCGGACCGAATGACGTTGCGCCAGAGCGCGACTCTGCAAACTTAGGAAGCCGGCTTCAGGGCGCTGCCGTTGCGCCACTGGTCCCAGCTCAGCGTCCAGTCGCCGTTCTGGGCCAGCGTCAACGGCGGCCCTCCGCTGTTGCGGACCTCGACGACGTCACCGGGTACCGAGAAGTCGTAGAACCACTTCGCGTTGTCGGCGTTGAGGTTCAGGCAGCCGTGCGAGGTGTCCCGGTGGCCCTGGGCCCACACCGTGGCGTCGAGCTCGTGCAGGTAGATGCCGTCGGTGCTGATCTTGGTCGCGTAGTTGATCGTCTCGCGATAGCCGAGCCGCGAGTTCTTGGGCAGGCCGAACGTCGAGGAGTCCATCACGACCGGGTTGCCCTTGTCGATCACGGTGTAGATGCCCGGCGGGGTCCACAGCGAGATGGTGTGACCGCCGACGTCCTCGGTGCCGCCCATCCCCATCGAGGTGGGCATGGTGCGCACCAGCTTGCCGTTGTCGAAGACGCTGACCTGTTTGGTGGCGTCGTCGGCGATGGATATGTGCGCGTCACCGATCCGGAACGACACCCGCGTGTCGTCTTGCCCGAACAGCCCGTCGCCCAAGGCAATTCCGTAGATCTTGGCTTCGGCGGTGACCGTCGTTCCCGGGGCGTAGTAGTGCTCGGGTCGCCAGTGGGCGTTTTGGCTGTCGACCCAGAACCAGGAGCCCTGCACCGGCGGGCTGGTGGTCACGCTCAGCTGTCGCTCGGCGGCGGCCCGGTCGGTGATCTGCTCGTCGAAGTGGGCGACGACCACCATTCCGACGCCGTAAGTGCCGCCGTCGTGCAGCGGAGCCTCCGAGGTGGTGGTGAACGAAACCTTGGTCTGGTTGGACGGACGCAGCGTCGAGAACGACGAGACCTGCGTTGCCGCAACACCGTTGGGCCCGCGGGCGGTGACGGTCAGCGTGTAGGTGCGCCCGTATCCCAGCGGCACGGTGGGCTTCCAGGCGGTGTTGTCCGGGGTGGTGATGCCCTCGATCGGTTTGCCGCTCTCGTTGACCATGCGAACGTCCGTCAGCGTTCCCGCGTCGGCCTTCACCATGACCGGCGCGACCGGGTCGACGTCGTGCGCGTTGGGTCCGGGGGTGATCGTTATCCGCGCCGCGGCAGGCTCTTTCGTGCCGGTGCCGGGGCACGCGCCGTGCGGGCACCTGACCGACGTGGCCAGCTGGATCGCGCCCACCACCCCGGCCACCAGCAACACCGCGAACAGGAGCGGGCGCAGCCATCCAACTGCCGGACGAGGGGCGATCATGTGCATCACATAGCCCGGGGCGTACGCGCTGAAACGTGGCGCGGGCCGCGTCGCGCGTGCGGAGGATCATGGGGGTCATGGCCGACGACGAACTCGACAGTCTGTACCGGACCGAGCCGGAGGCTTTCACCGCCGAACGCAACAGATTGGCCAAAGCGGCGAAGGACCGCGGTGACGCGGCGGCCGCTAAACGAATCTCCGCGGCGCGCAAACCCACCGCCGCGGCCTGGATCGTCAACCGGGTCGCGCTCTCGCAGAAGGACACCAAGAAGCGCCTCGCCGACCTCGGTGACCGCCTGCGCGACGCGCACGCCGCGATGGACGGCGAACGCATCCGGGCGCTGTCCGCCGAGCAACACAAGCTGATCGAGGGGCTCGCCCGCGCCGCGTTCGAAGTGGCCGACGTCAAGCGGCCGTCCGCGTCGGTGCGCGAGGACGTGACCGCCACCCTGCAAGCCGCGATCGCCGACCCCGAGGTCAGGGAGCGACTCGGCCGATTGGCCAAGCCCGAGCGATGGTCGGGTTTCGGCGGGTTCGGCGACGCGGCGCCGGCCCCGCCGGCGAAGCGTTCGCAGAGGGCCGCGGAGCGGCGCCGGGAGAAGTTGACCGCGGCCGTCACCGACGCCGAGCAAGCCCAAGCCGCCGCCGACGACGCCCTCTCGAAGCGGCACGCCGAACGCGACGCGGCCCGGCAACGACGCGACGAAGCGATCGCGGCCCTGCGCAAGGCCGAGCGCGAATTCGACAAGGCCGAGGCCGCCTACGACAAGGCGAAGCGCGCCAGCCGCGCGGCCGCCGAATCGCTGAAGGAGGCGAAAGCGCAGCTCAACAGCGCGTGACTGCGATTCCGCGGGCGGCGCGCAGTTTCCGTCGACGCTGTGGGGGTATCAGCCCAGCCGTGACTTCTTTATGGCTATCCGACCGCGCCGAACCGACCTGGACCGCAAGCCGGCTCGAGGACGGCCCACGTTCCGCCGATGTCATCGTCGTCGGCGCCGGGATCACCGGGCTGATGACCGCCGTCCTGCTGGCCCGCGCGGGCAAGGACGTGTTGGTGGTCGAGGCCCGCACGGTCGGTTCCTGTGCGACGGGAAACACCACGGCGAAGATCAGTTTGTTGCAGGGCAGCCCGCTGTCGAAGATCCTGCCCAGGCACGGTCTGGACGTCGCCCGCGCCTACGTCGACGGCAATCGCGAGGGCCAGGAGTGGGTGCTGCAGCACTGCGAGTCGAACGGCGTCGCCGTGCAGCGCGAGGACGCCTATACCTACGCGCAGTCGGCTCGGGGCGTGTTGTCCGCGCGCGCGGAGCTGGCGGCCTGCCAGGCGGTGGGCCTGGGCGCCGTGTGGGACGACGCCGCCGACGTGCCGTTCCCGTACCACGGCGGCGTGCGGCTGCCCGACCAGGCGCAGTTCGACCCCATGCCGTTCCTCGACTCGCTGGCCACCGAGCTGCTCGGCCGCGGCGGGCGGCTGGTCGAGCACACCCGGGTGCGGCGGGTGTCCTGGCGCGGCAAGGGGGTGCGGGTGCACGTCAACGACGCCGCGCGGCAGGACGTCGAGCTGCAGGCCGAGCAGCTGGTGCTCGCCACCGGAATCCCGATCCTGGATCGCGGCGGCTATTTCGCGCGCGTGAAGCCAAGCCGGTCCTACTGTCTGGCGTTCAAGGTCCCCGGCAACATCACCCGGCCGATGATGATTTCCACCGACTCGCCGACCCGTTCGGTCCGCTACGCGCCCGTCGCGGACGGCGAGCGGCTGATCGTCGGCGGGGCCGGCCACACGGTGGGCCGCAAGAAGAGCCCGTCGAAATCGTTGCAGGAACTATCGTCGTGGGCGCGCAAGCACTACCCGGGGTCCGTGCAGACCCATTTCTGGTCGGCGCAGGACTACACGCCCATCGACTACCTGCCGTATGTGGGCCCCATCCTGCCGAACACCGAAACCATCTTCGTCGCAACGGGTTTCAACAAGTGGGGCATGACCAACGGCCCCGCGGCCGCGTTGGCGTTGTCCAGCCGCATCCTGGGCGGGCGGATGGATTGGGCCGGCGCGTTCGCCAGCTGGAGCCCGCACGAGCTGTCGGGCTTGCTGATGGCGCTGCAGGCCAACCTCGAGGTGGGCTTCGACCTGGCGAAGGGTTGGATCACCCCGGCGATACGCACCGGCCGCCGCAGCCCGGTCAACGGCGAGGGCGGCGTGGTGAGCGGGCCGCCGTGGCACCTGGAGGCCCGCTGCCGCGTGGACGGCACCGAGCACCGCGTTTCCCCGGTGTGCCCGCACCTCGGTGGGATCGTCAACTGGAACGACGCCGACCAGGCGTGGGAATGCCCGCTCCACGGGTCGCGCTTCGCCCCGGACGGCACCCTTCTGGAAGGCCCGGCGACCAGGGATCTGACACGTAGCGCGCCGAACGTGTACTCGGGGTAGGCCCTCAGGCCGTCTTCTGATAGACGAGCCAGCGCAACTCGATCGGGGACTGATCGCGGGGGATGTCGAACACGTCGAGGCCGCTGGCCCAGCTCTCGAACCAACCGGTCGGGGGCCAGGCGCCCTCCGGCAGGTGGGCCTTCTCGTAGTCGTAGGCCGAATCGTCGGCGACGAGGTCGAAAGGCAGCCCGGTCGCCGCGTTCGATACCTCGTCGCGGGTGAAGATCATCGTGTTGCACTGCTGCCCGAGTTCGATCGCGGCTCTGTCGGGGGTATAGCCGGGCCGCGGCAGGAACGTGTTGAACACCAGCCGCCCGCCCGGTGCCAACACATCGGCGGCGAGTTCGAACACGCCTCGCAATTCGTGCGGAGTACGGAAGTCGGGTACCACCTCGGAGAGGACCATCAGCTGGTACTCGTCGCGGACGCCCTCCATGGCGGTGAAGACGTCGCTCTGCATGACGCGCACGCCGAGCGATTCGCGTTCCACGTCCGCGCGCATGAGCTCGGCGAACTTCGGCGCCATCTCCACGGCGTCCACGGGATGGCCGCGCCGCGCCAGGGCTACCGCGTTGCGCCCGGTGCCGGCGCCGACGTCCAGTACCCGACAGCTCGCCGGGTCGGCCGCCTCGCAGGCCAGCGCGAGCACGCGCGCGTCGGGTTCGGCGCCGAACAGGGGCGCCGGCCGGGTCTCGACCCAGTTGTCGTAGTCGGCCTCGACGGTGCGCCATTCGGCGTTGACGCGGTAGTTCAGACCCGTTCCGAAGGGAACCTGAAACGAGATGATGATCTCCGAACGCTGGGAGGCCTTGAAGGCCTTCGCCAGCTCCGTCTCCAGCACCTTGTTGAGCTGACGAGCTTGTTCGGGCGTATAGGGCACACCCAGCGTCGCGCACAGGTTGGCGCACAACTGGGCGTACTCGTCGATCATGCCGGGAACGGCGGGCACCGAAATCTGGCCCTCGGCCATCGACCGGCGGTACACCCGGCTGACCATCGCTTCGCGCAACCTCGGCGTGTCGAACGGTTTGGGCTGCGGCGCGTCCACGAGACTCTTCTACACGACCCGATCCGCGGTCGCACAGGGGCCGCCGTCCTACACCACCCGTTAACACTGCCGTTTGGCGGGGTATTAGCCAAGTTCACGTGCCGGACATGTACTACTGAGGGAAGTGCAATCGTTTGCCGGTCCGATTCGGCCGCGCCGCCCAACTAGTCGGGAAGCCGTCCGTGTCCTGGCGGCGTTTGACTCGATCGGAGGGAACCGACATGGACTTCGCGGCATTACCGCCCGAGATCAACTCCGCCCGGATGTACACCGGCCCCGGCTCGGGACCGCTGCTGGCCGCCGCGACGGCCTGGGACGGCCTGGCCGCCGCCCTGCACGCGGCGGCGAGTTCCTACCAATCGGAGGTGGCGGCGCTGACCGCCGGGCCCTGGCTGGGCCCGACCTCGGGGTTGATGGCGGCTGCGGCCGCCCCGTATTTGGCGTGGACGAGAACCTCGGCCACGCAGGCCGAGCAGACCGCCAACCAGGCCAAGGCCGCGGCCGGCGCCTACGAGGCGGCCTTCGCGCAGACGATTCCGCCGCCGGTGGTCGCGGCCAACCGCAGCCTGCTGCTGGCACTGGTCGCGACCAATATCTTCGGTCAGAACACTCCAGCGATCGCGACCACCGAGGCGCAGTATGCCGAGATGTGGGCCCAGGACGCCGCCGCGATGTACGGCTATGCCGCCGCGTCGGCGTTGGCGACGACGCTGACGCCGTTCGCGCCGCCGCCGCAAAACACCAGTTCCGCCGGGCCGGCCGCGCAGGCCGCGGCGGTGGCGCAAGCCACCGGCACCTCCGCGGGAAACGCGCAGGGCGCCGTGTCCAGCGTGCAGGCCATCGCGGCGGTCCCCAGCGCGCTGACCAGCCTGGCGGCCGCCACCCCCGCCCAGTTCGGGCCGCTCGACCTGCTGGCTGTGCTGGCGAACCTGAGCGGGGTTTTCATCGACCCCGAGTTGAGCGCGGCGAGCCTCGGGGTTGACACGGGGGTGGCGCTGCCGGCCCTTCCGTTCGACGTTGCCGGTGCCCTGACCGGTTTCCACACCGACGACATCGTCAGCGGCTGGGCAGGGGTCCAGCCCTGGCCGGGGGATGCGCCGGTGCCGCCCTCCCCGTTCCCGGTGATCACCAACCTGGCCGGCGGGTCGGCGGCCACGGCGGGCCTCGCCGAAGCGAAAACCGTTGGGGCCCTGTCGGTTCCGCCCGCCTGGGCCGCCGAGACGACGATGATACGGCCCTTGGCGGTCGCCTTGCCGGCGACCAGCATGGGCGCCGCCGCCGAGGCCTCGACCGGGAGCATGGGAAGCCTGTTCAGCCAGATGGCCCTGGCGGGCATGGCGGGGCGCGCGATGGCCGGCACCGGTGGCGGGGCCGGCGCCCCGGCCCGCCGGGAGCGGATCGGGGCGCCGACGACAACCGACAAGAAGGCGCCGCCGGAAGCCCCGGCCGGCGGCCCGGTCACGAGCGTCGCCGCCGAGCTTCGGGAGCTGGCCTCGCTGCGCGACTCGGGAGTCCTCACCGACGAGGAA
This sequence comes from Mycobacterium sp. E2327, assembly GCF_001672675.1. NCBI lineage: Bacteria > Bacillati > Actinomycetota > Actinomycetes > Mycobacteriales > Mycobacteriaceae > Mycobacterium > Mycobacterium sp. E2327. Next base: position 78,036 of record NZ_LZKE01000119.1, on the reverse strand, counting down.
TTCACCGAACAAAAGAAGAAACTCCTGTCTCAGATTCCTTAGCAAATCGTCGGCCACGGCAACAGTTGTCTTTTGACAGCAAATGAAGCTATGCACCGGTTGGTTACGCCGTGTATTCGCCGGCGTTGCATTCTCGCCAACTCGCGAAGGCCTTCGAGTAGCCGCCCATCGTTCGACCGCCGGCACAGACCTCCTGGCCGCACGTTTCGAAGTTTTTAATGTTCATGCCGGGCCGGACGACCATATACTGACGGCACCTGAACGCCGACAAGAAAAGAAGGGCACGAAATGTCTGCACCTCGCTGGCTGGCCAAACTGACAATTCCCGTGATGGTTGGCGCTGCCCTGACAGCAAGCATCGCGATTGCATCGGCCGACTCGACGGACGACGCATACCTCGCGAAACTGAAAAACCTCGGATTTAGCTGGCCCTCGTCGGGTGACTCCGACATGATCGCACTGGGGCATGCGGTCTGCGCCGACCGGATGGCCGGCAAGACGCCCGACGCGATCGCCGCCGACTTGCACTCCGGCATGAGCTCGAAGGGCTTCTCGTTCGCCGACATGACCGGCTGGGTCAGCGCGGCGGAATCGACCTACTGCCCGGACTAGTCGACACCCGGCCGCCGCGACCGCACTACTGTCGTCCCTGACGGTGAACGACGGGTCTCTCGCGGGGGAAAAGTGCACATGCGGGTGGAGAGTTTGCGCCGCTACCCGGTGAAGTCGATGCTCGGCGAAACCGTGGACTCCCTGTTCATCGACGAAGGCGGAGCCGAGGGGGACCGGCGGCTGGCGCTCGTCGACACCGAGACCGGCCATGTGGCCAGCGCCAAACAGGCGCGGCTCTGGCGCGGGTTGCTCAAATGCACCGCCCACGCCGGCACCGGCCGGGTCACGATCAGGCTGCCCGACGGGACCGACGTCACCGCCGATGACCCCGACGTCGACGACGTGCTCTCGCGGCTGCTGGGGCGGACGGTCCGACTTGTCAGGCAGCGACCGCAGGGCGCCACGCTGGAACGCCCGGATCCCGAGCAGCTGCTCGAGTTCGGGTTGGACGCCGAAGTCGGCGGCCGCATCCTTCAGATCGCTCAGGCGACCCCGGGCGACTCGTTCACCGACGAGGCTCCGCTGCACGCGATCACCACGGCCACCCTCGAGCACATCGACGTGGAGGCGCTGCGCTACCGGCCCAACCTGGTGATCGCGACGCCGCCGGGGCATCCGCCATATGCCGAAAACGATTGGACGGGAAGGGAAATAGTGGTCGGGGAGGCACGGCTGCGAGCCCTGACTGCCACCTCACGGTGCGTGGTGCCCACCCTTGAGCACGGCCCGTTGCCCCGAGCCCCGCACGCGCTTCGCATTCCAGCGGCCGAGAACCGTTGGGACACCGGCGGTCACGGACCGCAGCCGTGCGCGGGGACCTACCTGGAGGTGGTTCGGCAGGGTGTCATTCGGGTCGGTGACCCCGTCACCATCGGCCCGTAATCAGTGGGCCCCAACCATTTTCATGACGAGCAGCACGGCCACCGCGAGGAACGCCACGGAGAACACGCAGACGGCGAGGACCGTGAGCGTGGCGCCGGGAGTGAATCGCCGGCGATTGGGTGGTTGAGCCTCGGCCACACCCGAGGTCTGCGGCGCGGCCGGCGGTGTCGCGCCGGGCGCGACGCCTCCACCCCGCTCGAGGTCGGGGGTTTGCGTGGGGTCGGGGTCGGGAGGTTGCGCGGTCATGGCTGGTGTTGCGATACCCGCCCGAGCGGCGCCCAAACGCGCGAATCAGGCTGAACGCCACTTGATGCCGCACCCGATCGACGGGCGCTGATCGGCGTCGACCGGCCGGCCGGCGAGCACCGCGTCGACCGCGGCCCGGACGTCGGCGGCCGTCACCGGCTTGTCGTTTCCCGGGCGGGAATCGTCGAGCTGTCCGCGATAGACGAGGCGGCGCTCGCCGTCGAACACGAACGTGTCGGGCGTGCAGGCCGCCGAGAAGGCGCGCGCGACGTCCTGGCTCTCGTCGTACAGGTACGGAAACGTCCAGCCGTGGGCACGGGCCTCGGCGACCATCTGCTCGGGCCCGTCCTGCGGGTAGGTGACGACGTCGTTGCTCGAGATGCCGACCATCGCGACGCCCTTGTCCGCCAGGTCGCGGCCCAGCGCGGCGAGCCCGGCGGCGACGTGCTTGACGTAAGGGCAGTGGTTGCAGATGAAGGTGACGACCAGCGCGGGGCCCGCGCGGTCGTCGAGGCTGACCGTGGCGCCGGTGGCCGGCTCGGGCAGCGAGAACGGCGGCGCGGGGGTGCCGAGGGCAAGCATGGTGGACTCGATGGCCATGCCAGCCAGATTAGCCGCGGATCACACCTTGGAGCCCAGCCCGGCGATCAAATTGATGGTGACCGCAAGGACAACGGCGCCAAGCAGATAGGACAGCAGCGCCTGGCGCAACACCGTCGAGCGGATGGACGTCAGCCCGATCTCGGTGTCCGACGCCTGATAGGTCATGCCGACGGTGAAGGCCAGATACGCGAAGTCGCTGAATCGGGGCGGCTCCGGGTCGTGGAAGTTGATCCCGCCCGGTTCGTCGGAGTAGTAGAGGCGCGCGTAGTGCACGGTGAACAGCGTGTGCACCGCGAACCAGGACGCCGAGACCGCCAGGATGCCCAGCAGGGCGGCGACGACGGCCGCGGCGCCGGAGCGCGACCCGGCGGCGACCACATAGGCCACCCCGACCAGGCTGGCGAGGCTTGCCGACACGACGACGGTATCGGCGATCCACCGGGTGGGGTCCTCGCGGGTGACGTATTCGCGGGTTCGGTCGGCGTCCATGCCGCCCAACAGGAGCCACGTCCACACCACATACACGCCGGCGGTGACGACCCAGCCGACGAGGGCGAATCGCCAGCCGATGGTATTGCCCACCGCGAATGCGACCGCGACGCCGAGCACCACGGCGATCAGGATCCGAACCGCTACAAGGGATCTCACGGTCGGGTGGCTCGGAGGCCGCTAGCCGTTCTGTGCCCGGCCGGGCGCCTGACCGATCTTGTTGGCGGCGAACGTCGCGGCCTGGTTGACCATGCCGGAGTCGATGTACGACATGTGCGACAAGATGTTGCCGCCCGGGGAGCAGATCGGGTCGTCGGGCGCGCACAGGCTGATGGTCCGGCCGACCAGCACCGGGCTGATCGTCGGAAGCGGCTGGCCGCCCCACAACATGCTGGAGAACCCGCTGGACGGCTCGCCGAACAGGGCGACGGCGGCGACGTGGTCGGCCACCGGGCCCGGCAGGGTCTGGCTGGCGAGGTCGATCACGGTCGAGCCCTGGGAGTACCCGCCGAGCACCATTTTCGTGTTGGGGCAGCTGGCGGCGACGTCCTGGATGTGCGCGCTGGCGTCGTTGGAGCCGGCCGACGCGCTGTTGTGATAGTCGTCGTTCGCCGGGTAATTGACGGCGTAGGAACTGACCGACCGCCCCGCCAGCTGTGCAGTGAGCGAGTCGACGAATGCCTGCCCCATGTTTCCGAGGCCGGGCTCCTGGTGGGTGCCACGAGCGAAGACGACCGCGACGTCGGTGCAGGGGTCGGCGGACGCGACCGGGATGGCGATCGGCGCGCTCAGCGCCGCCCACGCCGTCACGGCCGATACGCCAGCGATGCGGGCAAGCCTGGGTGAATTCATTTCCAAATGCTGACACACCCGCGACGACGGCGGCGCAAGCGGTGCCTCAAATCCCGTCGCCGCGCGCGAGCCGATCGGCCCGCCAACAGCGCGCCTGCATGGGCATATCGACCGTGTCGGCGCCGGGGAACCGCGCCGCTAGGGCCTCCCGCGCTTCGGTCAGCCGCCGGGCGCGGTCGTCGGGGGAGGCGACGAGGAACCTGCTGTAGGTGCCCAGCATCGCGACGGCGTCGTCGATCGTCATGGTTCGCGTGAATCGGAACGTCTCGCGGGCGAAGTTGCGGAACGTCGTCGGCAACGGGAGGACGACGTCCAGGCGCCGGCGAGCCCGGTCGGCCGCCTCGGCGTCGGAGGCCTCGTCGCCGGGTAGCCGGTCGAGGTCCCGGACCCAGCCCACCTCGCGGTCCCGGCTCGTCCAGATCAGGCCGAGCCGACCGCCGTCACGCAGCACTCGACCGATCTCCGGCACGGCGCGCTCGGGGTCCATCCAGTGCCACGCCGAGGAGACGAACACCGCGTCCGCAGACGCGTCGGGTAGCGGAATCGACTCGCCGCGGCCCTCGACGACCCGCACGCCGGGGGATCGGGCCGCGAGGACCCTCCGCATGCGCGCGTCCGGTTCGACGGCGACCACCTGCGCGACCTTGCCCAGCAACGCCCGGGTGAAGAGTCCGGTGCCGGCACCGACGTCGACGGCCACCCCGCATCCGGACGGGACCAGCCAGTTCACCGCCTCCGGCGGGGGTTGGGGCCGCAGCCCGTCGTAGTTTTCGGCAATCGACCCGAAGGACATCGCGCGTTGTTGACGGTCGGTCACGGTGCCACCGTAGTCGCGGTCGGCGCCCAGGGCCGTCGGCGCGAAAACGTTTGGTAAATACCGAGAATTTTGGCCCGCTTTTCCCTAGAGTCTGGCGTACCGGCTGGTGGCTTGAAGGCCCGTCCCCGGTGAAAACGCGTGGTCGTGGGGCAGAGGGAAGGACACCCGGGGGATGAGTTTTCTGACGTCACCGCCAGAGATTATTTCTTCTCTGCTCCATTCCGGCGCCGGCCCGACGCCCATGCTGGCCGCTTCCGCGGCGTGGGACGGGCTTGCCGCCGAACTCGGTACCGCGGCGCAGTCGTTCTCTTCGATCACCTCCGGTCTGGCCGCCGACGCCTGGCAGGGGCCCGCCTCGGCGGCGATGCTGTCGACCGCGGCGCAGTACTCGGCGTCCCTGAGTGCGGCGGCGGCGCATGCGCAGACGGCCGCCCTGCAAGCCCAGGTGGTGGCCGGCGAGTTCGAATCCGCCCTGGCCGCCACGGTGCATCCCCTGGTGGTCGACGCGAACCGGAACCAGCTGGTGCAGCTGGTGTTCTCCAACCTGTTCGGGCAAAACGCGCCCGCCATCGCCGCCACGGAAGCCGCATACGAGGAGATGTGGGCCCAGGACGTTTCCGCGATGGTCGGATACCACGGCGGAGTTTCGGCCGCCGCGGCCCAACTCTCTACCTGGGCGTCCGCGCTCCAGGCGCTGCCGGCGCAGGCGTCCGCGGCGATTGCCAACCCGGCGGCCGCCGCCCCCGCGGCCATCGGTTCGCTGACCTCCGCGGCCAGCAACCCACTCGGGAACCCTGTTCAGGCGTTGGAAACCTACGCCGCCGACATCATCAATTTCCCGACCGACATCTTGTTCGGGCGCCAGCTGATTCCCACGGGGCCGCAGTCGCTCGGCACCAGCGCGACGGTAAGCGGCGGCACAGCGACCGCCCCGCTATCGGTCTTCGCCGGGACCGAGCCGTTGGTGAACGCCTCCGTCGGCACCGGATCGGCTGTGCCGTTGCTGGTCGACACCGGCTCCGCCGGCCTCGTCATCCCGTTCACCAAGGTCGGCGGTCTGTTGGGCGTGCTGCAGCTCGGCATCCCCATCGGAGGCGGCATCGGGGGGTACAGCGGGGGACTGGATTACCTGTACCTGACCTACAACGCGCCGGTGAATTTCGGCGGCGGGCTGACGACCGCGTCCACCCCCGTCAACGTCGAGTTCCTGGCCTTCCCGGTGTCCATCCAGTCCGCGATGACAAACGGGCTGACGTTCCAGTCCTTCTTCGCTTCCGACGGTGCCTCCGGCGTCCTGGGAGTGGGACCGAACGCCGGCGGCCCCGGTCCCAGCATTCCGCTGCAGGCGCTGCCGGCGCCCTACAATTCGGGCCTGCTCATCGACCAGACCGCCGCCAATCCTCAGCTCCAGTTCGGTAGCTTCTCGTCGGTCGCAGGGCACCCTGTGGTGACGACGCTGCCCCAGATGCCGATTACCAACCTCGACGTGAAGGTCAACGGCGTCGATGTGGGCCAAGTCGCGTCGATCGTCGACTCCGGTGGCGTGCAAGGAACTCTGCCGTCGGGCCTTGGCGCGTTGCCCGGACAGACCATCGACGTCTACGACGCGAGCGGTACGCACCTGCTGTACTCGTACACATACAACGGGGATTACTTCCCGACGCCGATCTCGAGCGGGCTGATGAACACCGGGAACCTGATTTTCGCGGAGCACCCGGTTTACATCAACTACGGCAACGGCACCGCGACCGTTTTCCAGTGACCTGAGGCGAAATCCGCAATCCCGCATGGCCGAATTGGCGATTCCCTAACGGGTAGAACGACTCTCATTTCTTCGGCACCGCCAATTCGGCGCTGATGTTCGCGGGTGCCGGCTCGTGCGTGATGAACACCGGGCGCTGCCCTTCCTCGAACATCCCGTGTACATCTCGTATAGCCGGGGTGGCGCCGGGACGACGATCTTCTACCAGTGAGTCGCGCCCTCTCGCCGCGTGAGGTTCGCACCGCTTGAATGCTGGGTATGCACCCGGCCATGGGGTGGGTGGCGCAACACGCAGTGGCGATCGTGTCGGCGTTGCTCGCCGCATTCTGGGCCGCGGTCGGCATCGTCGTTCGGCAACGCGTCGCACGCGGCGTGCCTGACGACAAAGCCATGTCGGCAACGATGGCCACCACCGTGGTCCGCGAACCGCTGTGGTGGGCGGGCACTCTCGCCGCGGTCGCCGGTTACGTCTTCCAAGCGCTGGCGCTGGCCCACGGATCCTTGCTCTTGGTCCAGCCGCTGCTGGTGTCGTCGCTGCTGTTCGCACTGCCGATGAGCGCGAGGCTGTGCCACCAGCGCATCAGTTGGGCCGACTGGGGGTGGGCGACGCTGTTGACCGCCGCCCTGGCCGTCTTCGTGCTCGTCGGGCAGCCCCGCGAGGGCCACAACCGGGCCCCGGTTCCCGCGTGGACGATCGCCCTGATGATGACCGTGCCGCTGGTGATCGTGTGCGTCGCCGCAGCCCGCCGCGCCGCCGGCCGACCCCGCGCCATGCTGCTGGCGGTCCCGGTGGCGGTCCTGCTGGGCATGATTGCCGTCCTGACCAAGATCTGCACGCACCGCTTCGCCGTGGCCGGGTGGCAGGGACTGCTGACCGTGCCGGCCCTGTATGTGCTGGTCGGGCTCGCCGCAGCGCTCACCGTCGTGCAACAGGCGGCGTTTCACGCCGGCGCGTTGCAGGCGTCCGTACCGATCATGTTGGTCGGCGAACCGATCGTCGCGGTCGTGCTCGGTGTGGTGGTCCTCGGGGAGCACCTGGCGGTGCGGGGATCGGCGGCACTGGTCCTTGCCGTCGCGGTGGTGGCGATGGCGGCGGCCGCGATCGCGCTGGGCCGCGACGAAGCCGCCGGGGCCAGTTTGCCGACCCCGCAACCGCCGCTCGAGCCGATGACGGCCACCGGCGCGCGAATCGGGGACAGCGCATAGCGGCCGCCGCGCGTGTCGCTACCGTTGAGCTACCCCGAGTCGGATCGGACGGGAGGCACACTGTGAGCGGTAAACCGCACGCCAAGCTGGTTGTCCTCGGCGCGATCCTGGTCGCCCTCGTCGGGGCGCCGGCTCCCACGGCATCCGCCACGACCATGACGCGGCCCGCGGCGCCGAGCATCCCCGCCGGCGCGCAGCCCCAGCTGGCGTCGGACCCCGCGCAAGTGGCCGACGACCTCGTCGCCGATGAGCACGCGCTGCGTGACGCGTCGACGGGGGAGGCTGGGTTGGTGGCGGCGGCGCACCGCGAGCAGGCGGCGTATCGCGCCATCGGGCGCCACCCCGAATGGGACGCGACCATACGACCGCGGATCCCGGCATCGCTGCTCGATGTCTACGACCGCAACGTCGACGCCCGCCGGCAGCTCACCGCGATGACGGCCGTGCGGGACACGCTGCCCGCGTGGAGCATCGAGCCGCCGGCCGCGGCCGACGAGCTGCTGGGCTACTACCACCAGGCGGAGTCGGAATCCGGCGTCGGCTGGAACTACCTGGCCGCCATCAACCTTGTCGAGACCCGCCTCGGCAGCATCCATGGCGTGAGCACCGCCGGCGCGCAGGGGCCGATGCAGTTCCTGCCCGGGACGTTTGCCAGCTACGGGCAGGGCGGTGACATCAACTCGCCGCACGACAGCATCATGGCCGCGGGCCGCTACCTGGCGGCCAATGGCTTTGCCGGCGACCGCGATCACGCCATCTACCGGTACAACCACGCGAATGAATACGTGCGCGCGGTCGATCAGTACGCGGCGCTCATCGGGTCCGATCCCGCCACGTTTGCCGCCTACTACCGCTGGGACGTCTACTGCAACACCACCTCGGGCGACGTGCTGTTGCCCATCGGCTACGCCGCCTCGTCGCCGATCCCCGCCGCGGAGTACGTGGCCAGCCACCCGCAGTGACGGGGATCGGCGCCCTGGCGGCCAATCTCGTTGTCCCGCTTGGCCGAAAACTTGTCGTACCCGGCTGTGATGATGGGGTCATGTCTTCGACCGCAGCTGGTGGGGCTTTGGTGAATACGCCGACGCGTCTTGAGGTGCTGTTTGAGGAGTTGGCGGAGTTGTGCGGTCAACGCAATGCGATTGATGGGCGCATTGTGCAGATCGTCGCTGAGATCGATCGCGACGGGTTGTGGGGTAATACCGGGGCGCGGTCGATCCCGGCGTTGGTGGCCTGGAAGACCGGCTGCTCGCCGGCCAACGCCCATACGATCGCCACGGTGGCCGGCCGCGCGCAGGAGTTTCCGCGCTGCACCGCGGCCTTGCGGCAGGGGCAGTTGTCGCTGGATCAGGTCGGGGTGATCGCCACCCGCGCGGGCGCGGGCTCGGATGAGCATTACGTCCAGCTGGCGAAGGTGGCCACGGTCACCCAGTTGCGCACCGCGATCAAACTCGAACCGCGCCCCGACCCCGATCCCGGTCCGAACCCGAGCGCTCGATCACCAAGACCACCGACGAGCAGGGCAGCTGCTATCGGATCAAACTCCCGCACGTGGACGCGGCGACATTCGACGCGGCGCTGGCCGCGCATCGCGACGCGCTGTTCGCGGCGTGGAAACGCGACCGCGGCGACGGCAACGCCCCCTCCGAAGCGGCGCCGCCGCTGCCCAACACGGTTGATGCGTTGATGCGGCTGGTGGAGGCGGGCTGGGACGCCGAAGCGGCCCGCCGCCCGCACGCCCAGCACACCACGGTGGTGGTGCACCTCGACGTCGAGCGGCGCGCCGCCGCGCTACACCTGGGCCCGCTGCTATCCGACGCCGAGCGCCAATACCTGACCTGTGATGCCACCTGCGAGGTGTGGTTCGAACGCGACGGGCGGCCCATCGGTGCCGGGCGCACCACCCGCACCGTCAACCGCCGGCTGCGCCGCGCCCTCGAGCACCGCCACCCCACCTGCGCGGTCCCCGGCTGCGGGGCCACCCGCGGCCTGCACGCCCACCACCTCGTGCACTGGGAAAACGGCGGCCCCACCGAGTTGACCAACCTGGTGCTGCTGTGCCCCTATCACCACCGGGCACACCACCGCGGCCTGATCACCATCACCGGACCCGCCGACCACCTCGTCGTCACCGACGACGACGGGCAACCACTGTCCGCGGGATCACTCGCCCGGCCACCGAAGCGCCCCCCACCCGCCGTCCCACCCTGCCGCGGACCCCTCGGCGAACGCGCCAACTGGTGGTGGTACACCCCCTTCGAACCCCAACCCCCACCAACAAACAACTAGGCCGGTTCCGTACCTGAGCCGAAACGGGTTGTCGCGTAGGGGATTTCGTTAGCGCTCGCTGCAATCGGACCTTGACCAATTCCGGCCAAGTCGGGTCTACAGCGCGTGGCGCAGATCGGGATCCCGCTGCTGCGGAGCCCTGTTCTGCTTGGCGGCGTACAGATTCGCGTCGGCGACCGCCCACAGCACGGCCACGTTGGCGATCGCTCCGTCGGCCGATGCGGTCCCGACGCTCGTGCCCGGGGTCTGTAGCCGCACGGCGGCGACGAATTGCTCGGCCGCCGTCGGACCGGGGCCTGGGCGCTCGGCGATGCACACAGCGAACTCGTCGCCCCCAAGCCTGGCCACAATGGCGTTGGGGGGAACCGCGTTTCGCCACGCGGTCGCTCGGCTGATCAGGTGCTGGTCGCCGGCGACGTGCCCGTCGGTGTCGTTGATGCGCTTGAAGTTGTCGATGTCCAGCGCGATGACGGTGATGACGGTGGAAGTCGAACGCGATCGCGCCAGCAGGTCGGCGGTGGCGATCTCCCAACCGGCGCGGTTGAGCGACCCCGTGAGTGGATCGGTGCACGCCGCGTCCACCAGCGTCCGCGTCACCAGGCCGAACGACTCCGCGGCGCCGACGATCGCAATCACAAAGATGAGGTAATCGATGCCGAGCGTGGCGGTGCGCGAGACCGCCAGGCCGGCAACGCAGGCCAGGGCAAGCACGCACACCAGGACCATGCCGCGGCGCGGCGAGTAGAACGCGCGCAGGTACATCGCCAGAAACATCGGCGCGATCAGGCAGACGAACTCGGCGATGATCGCGATGTGGAAGGCCATCACGATCGGCGTGGCCGCGATGGCCACGGCCGTCGCCGGCCCGGTTTTGTCGGGCCGCACGGCCAGCCAGACCAGCGCCGCGATACCGAGGATGATCGCCACGATGCCCCCGGCCGGATGGCCCCGGGGACGGTCGGGATGAAGCGGAATCAAGGTGGTGAACAGCACGCCGTAGGCGAACAGGAATGTCGTGGTGCCCAAGTAGATTCGCAGCAGCCGGACCTGGTGTTTGCCGTAAAAACCGCTTCCGGAGTCGGCTCGCAACCGCAGCTTGTATCGGCGGGGGTGGCCCACGGGGCCTGCGAGGCGTAGACCCATCCCGTCACTCTCTGGTCAGATGCGCCGATGCGGACGCGCGGCCGATTATTTCACCGCCATTTTGGGAGCGCGCAACCGCCATTCGTCTGAACCGTAGTTCAGATCCCAGGAGACCGTTGATGGTTTATCGAAAACCCAGATCGGATGCAAAAAGAAGGGGCGGCTTTTAATCCGTCCCACTTCAACATATTACGCACCCCGGGGCTTGCGGCAAGACCGGGGTCATGCCGCAAAATCGCTGGTCGAAGCGAAAGCGGACCGACTCGGGGGGGCGAAATGAGTGCGTTGAGGGAACCAATGGCCGACCACGCGGTGGCAGTCGTCGGGGGCGGCCCGACCGGGCTGATGCTGGCGGGCGAGCTGGCATTGGCGGGCGTCGACGTGGCGATCGTGGAGCGGCGCGCCAGCCAGGAGCTGATCGGGGCGCGGGCGGGCGGCCTGCATTCGCGCACCATCGAGGTCCTCGATCAGCGCGGCATCGCCGATCGTTTCCTTTCCGAAGGCCAAGTGGCACAGGTCGCCGGGTTTTCCCAGATTCGGTTGGACATCAGCGACTTTCCCACCCGGCATCCCTACGGGCTCGCGCTGTGGCAAATCCACATCGAGCGCATCCTGGCCGGCTGGGTCGACGAGCTGAACGTGCCGACCTATCGCGGACGGGAGGTGACGGGGGTCGCCCAAGACGACGCCGGCGTCGACATCGAACTCACCGACGGCAACTCCCTACGCGCGGAATACGTCGTCGGGTGCGACGGGGGACGCAGTTCGGTCCGCAAGGCGGCGGGCATCGACTTTCCGGGGTGGGACCCCACCATGAGCTACCTCCTCGCCGAGGTCGACATGGCGGGCGAAGCGCCGGAATGGGGCATCCGCCACGATTCCCTCGGCGTCCATTCGCTCAGCATGATGGAGGACGGGGGGCCGGTGCGGGTCATGGTGACCGAGCGCCAGGTCGGGCCCGCCGGCGAGCCCACCCTGCGCGAGCTGAGTGAGGCGCTGATCGCCGTGTACGGAACGGATTACGGGATCCACAGTCCCGCATGGATTTCCAGGTTCACCGACGCGGCGCGGCAAGCGGCGGCCTACCGCGACGGGCGGATCCTGCTGGCCGGCGACGCCGCGCACGTGCACCATCCGATCGGCGGGCAGGGCCTCAACACCGGCATGCAGGACGCGGTGAACCTGGGATGGAAGCTGGCCCACGTGGTCAAAGGAGCGGCCCCGGAAAGCCTGCTGGACACCTACCACACCGAACGGCACCCGGTCGCTGCGCGCGTGCTGCGCAACGTCATGGCCCAAATGGCGCTGCTTCGCCCGGACGACCGCACAAAGGCCTTGCGAGAGGTCACTTCCGACCTGCTCAGCATGGCCGAGCCGCGGCGGCGATTCGCCGCGATGATGTCGGGTCTCGACATCCACTACGACCTGGGCGAGGGCCACCCGCTGCTCGGCCGTCGGATGCCCGATCTCGACGTGGTCACCGCCGACGGCACGGTGCGGGTATTCGCCCTGCTGCACAACGCGCGGCCGGTGCTGCTCAACCTCGGCGAGCCCGGCGCCGTCGACATCGCCGGCTGGGGGGATCGCGTCACGTTGGTCGACGCGAAATACGTTGGAGCGTGGGAACTTCCGGACCTCGGCCCCGTCACCGCCCTCGACGCGGTGTTGATTCGCCCCGACGGATACGTCGCCTGGGTAGGGGAGCGACCCCTCGCCGACGCCATGACGGCCTGGTTCGGGCCGCCCGCGGCGGCCAAGTGCGAGGCCTAGTCCGGCGGCTCGTCCTGCGCGCCGGGCCCGGCGGCGTCACGTTCGCGGTCGCTGGGCTTGCCGGGGACACCTTCGGCCTCCCGCTCGTTGGCAACCTTCTCGTCGAGCTCGTCGACGATGTTTTCCAGCTCCTCGGCGTGGCTCAGCTGGTCTCGGTCGGGTCCGGTCATATCGCTTTCCATACCCCGCCCCGCGATGGATAACCGCGCAGATCGACCCCAACATGGGGCTGCACACACGGCGCTGCGATGGAAGGATCGCAAGGGTGGCCGACAAGAAACCGCAAACGATCTCTTACCCGGCGCCGGAGAAACGCCCGCGACGCCACGACACTGAACGGCTGGAGCCCCACGTCATCGTCCTGTTCGGCGCGACGGGGGACCTCGCCAAGCGCAAGCTGATCCCGGGCCTGGCCTATTTGGATCAGTCCGAACTGGCCCCCGACATTCAAGTCGTCGCGACGTCGCTGGAAGACATGAGTGACGACGAGTTCCGTGATCTGGCCAAGAACGCGATCGATTCGTTCGGCACGCACAAGCTGACGGACGAGCAGTGGGCCAACTTCGCCAAAATCATCACCTACGTCCCGCAAGGCGCCGGACCCGGGGCGCTCGCCACCGCGGTCGCCGAGGCCGAAGCGAGCCTCGGACCCAACGTTCGGCGGCTGCATTACCTTTCGGTTCCGCCGAAGGCGGCGCGTGACGTCATCACCATGCTGCGCGACGCAGACCTCGTCGACCGTTCCCGGGTGGTCATGGAGAAGCCGTTTGGCACGGATCTGGCCAGCGCGGTGGCGCTGAACGACTTCGTGCACGAAACGTTCGAGGAATCACAGATTTTCCGCATCGACCACTTTCTGGGGAAGGAGGCCGCCCAGAACATCCTGGCGTTCCGCTTCGCCAACGGCCTGTTCGAGCCGATCTGGAACCGCAACTTCATCGACCACATCCAAATCGACATTCCCGAGGCGCTGGGCCTGGATCAGCGGGCCAACTTCTACGAGGAAACCGGCGCCTACAAGGACATGGTGGTGACCCACCTCTTCCAGGTGATGGCGTTCGTGGTGATGGAACCGCCGACGGCGCTCGAACCCTTTGCCATCAGCGAGGAAAAGAACAAGGTGTTCCGGTCGATGCTGCCGGTCAAGCCGTCCAACGTGGTGCGCGGCCAGTACGGCGGGTATCGCGACGAGAAGGGAGTGGCGAAGGACTCCGACACCGAGACCTTCATCGCACTCAAGGTCGGCATCGACAACTGGCGCTGGGCCGGCGTGCCGATCTACCTGCGCACCGGCAAGAAGATGGCCGAGGGCATCCGCATCATCTCGATCGCCTTCAAAGAGGCTCCGCGAACGATGTTTCCGCCCGGATCGGGGGTCGGCACTCAAGGTCCGGACCACCTCACCTTCGACCTCGCCGACAACTCGAAGGTCTCACTGTCCTTCTACGGCAAGCGGCCGGGCCCCGGCATGAAGCTGGACAAGTTGTCCATGCAGTTCTCCTCGCAGGAGATCGACACCGTCGTCGACGTGCTGGAGGCCTACGAGCGGCTGATCCTCGACGCGATGCGTGGCGACCACACGCTGTTCACCACCGCCGAGGGCATCGAATCGTTGTGGGAGCGTTCGCAGGAACTGCTTGATGACCCGCCGCCGGCCAAGATCTACCCGGCGGGCACGTGGGGTCCCAACGCGATTCACCAGCTGATCGCGCCCAACGCGTGGCGATTGCCGTTCGAGCGGGAGTGGCGCGAGAAAAAGGGCTAGTCCGCCGGCGGCACGGGCTGATCGAGCCAGTGGTGCAACTTCGCGTAGATGTCGGCGTGGTTGAGCAGATCGAAGTGGTGCAGGCCGGTGAGCGTCAGCCCGTGATCCGGGTCGAACGGAATCTGCCGGGACTTGCCCGCCCCGGACGCGCTGTGCGGCCGGACCAGGCGATCGCCCAGCACCGCCCCGACCGCGCCCGGGCCCGCGCTGGTCGCCACGAAGTGGTAGACGGCGTGGGGCAGGAAGGGCACCTCGTTGCAGCGGTCCCGCAGGAACTCGTCGGGGTCGCAGTCGCTCCAGTCCTCGTCGAGCAGCGCGCCGTACCGCAGATCCTTGGTGCCCGAGCTGCGGGCGTTGAGAAATGAAGACAGGGCGCGGGTTTCCGGCAGTCGGGCCAGCGCCCACGAGGCGGCGTTGACCCCCTTCTCCAGGTCGGCACCCAGGTGCGGGGAGCCGAGGCAGGCGACGTGCCGAACGGCGTCGGGCCAGCCGTGCTCATGCTGGGTTCCGTAGTGGCAGGCGCTCCGGACCACCAGGCCGCCCATCGAATGACCGATCAGCGCGATCTCCTCGACGGGCACCGGCCACAGCGCTTGCAGCTGATCCAGCAGGGCAGCGAGCGATTTTCCGTTGTCGGAGATGTGCAGGCCGGTGTTGTAGCGCAGGTAAACCGGGGTGAATCCCAGGTCGTCGCGCAGCCGCGCGCCGTAGGACTTCACCTCCTCGCCGTCGCGCGGGCGTCGCCACCACGACATCTCGGTCATGCACCAGCCGTGGACGAAGACCGCGATCCGGCCCGTCGCCCGCGGGAACGCCGCCGCGATGTCGGGGGCGGTCATCGCGACCGGCTTGCCGCGGTGGCGCACCTGCATGGTCAGCGCGAAGCCGTTGCCCCGATCGGTCAGCTCGTCGCCGTAGATGCCGTTGAGCGCCGCGATGACCCCGGCGACCCTCGGATTGGCTTCGACGGTCTCGTCCTCGTCGCTGCCGCGCGTCTCGGCGGCCAGTTCACCGGCGGCGCGCAGGGCGCCCCGCAGCGCGCGGTCGACGGCGTAGTACGTCGCCGCGGCGGTCGTGTTGTGGACGACCTCCACGGGTTTCGACACCGGTCCGACGGCGCCGAAGACGCGCCGCGCGATGCCGCTGTGGGTATCACGCACGAGCGTGGTCAAGACGCGGGTGCCCTCACCGGCCAAGTCGGCGAGTGACCGGATTTCGTCTCGCTGCATGAGGTGATCCTCCCTGTTCCCACCGGGGTTACCCATTCGGGGGATTTCCCACTGCGGGCGAGGCTTATCCCAAAGGCCCTACTGTCGTGGCATGCCACCGACGCTGCGCCCGCGCCGATCCGCCCTGTACCTACCTGGCAATAACGCCCGTGCCCTGGAGAAGGGCCGCGCGCTGCCGGCGGACGTGCTCATTTTCGACCTCGAGGACGCCGTCGGGCCCGACGCCAAGGCCGACTCGCGCTCGCGGGTGTGCGACGCCGTCTGTTCCGGGGCCTACCGACCTCGCGAGATCGTGGTGCGCGTCAATGGCTTGGGCACCGACTGGCACGACGACGACCTGGCGGCCGTGGCCCATTCGGCCGCCGACGGCGTGCTCGTGCCCAAGGTCGAGACGGGCGAACAGGTCCGGGCGCTGATCGCCGCGCTCGACCGGGCCGGCGCGCCGGAGTCGTTGCGGCTGTGGGTGATGATCGAAACGCCCAGGGCCATCTTGCGAGCCGAAGAGATCGCGTCGGCCAGCGATCGGTTGGCGGCGTTGGTGGTCGGTACCAACGATCTGGTGAACGATCTGCACGGATTGCACCTGCCCGGCCGGGCGCCGGTTCTCACCGCGCTGTCGCTCGCCGTGTTGGGGGCGAGGGCGGCCGGCAAGGTCGTCCTGGATGGCGTCTTCAACGACATCACCGACGAGGGCGGCTTCCGGGCCGAGGCCCGGCAAGGCCGGGAGTTCGGTTTCGACGGCAAGACCCTCATTCACCCATCCCAGATCGGACCGGCGAACGACGTGTTTGGTCCGTCGGACGAGGAGCTGGCCGACGCCCGCAAGATCGTCTCGGCCTACGAGGAGGCCCAGGCCGCGGGGAACAGCGTCATCACGGTCGACGGCCGGATGATCGAGAGCCTGCACGTGCGCGACGCCCAGCGGATCCTCGCCCTCGGCGACTTGATCGCCGAAATGGAATCGGCATAACCGGATTCGGCCGTCAAACGGCGTCGACGCGGAATTGCCGGTAGGGTGCCTGCAGCAAATCGATCGTCGGGCAAAGGAGTGTCTGGTGCGGCGAAACGGAACTGCGCTCGCGGGAATGGTCGCCATCGCGGTCATCATCGCGGGCTGCTCGAGCGGCAACACTCAGTCGGCTTCGACGTCGAGTGAGACGTCGGCCTCGAGCTCGCCGACGGCGGCCTCGTCCCAGCCGACGACGGCACCCTCCTCGTCCGCGCCGGCCGCGCCACTCGACCAATCCACCTGCCTGGACATTTCGTTCGCCAAGGACAACCTGATGGTGGCGGCGAAACCGGAAAACGCGCGCAAGTGGGCCGACACGCTGGAGAAGTACGGTCCGCCCGATCCGGTGAAGGCCGCGATCGAGCATTTCGTCACCACCGTCGGCGCGCGGCCCGACGACCCCGACCTGAACTCCAACCGGGACTCGATCACCGGTTGGATCAAGCAGATCTGCCCGAATGTGAACCCTTAGGCGGCCGTCTGCCGGCTACCCTGTGCCGTTTCGCTCGATCCACTGGGTGAGCGCATCTTCTAGCGCGGCCGAGACCCGCACCCCGGCGCCCTCCGCTGCCTGCTCGAACCGCTCGACCAACTCCGTCGGGACCTGCGCGTCCACCCTGCGATGCGTCGGCTTTGGCTTCGGCGGCTGCTCGGGGACGGCCGCGGCCGCGTGCCGCGCCGCGGTGGCGTCCATGGTTTCGCGCAGTGCCGGCATCTCGTCGAGCAAGCGGCCCAGGTCGTCGCGTTCGATGCGCAGCACCTCGGCCGGCCCGGTCGTCGTGACGGTCGCGGAACGCAATTTCCCACGGCGCAGCGCGGATTCGCCGATCACTTCGCCCGGCCCCACCACGGCGACGCGGTCGTGGCCGACGTAGACGCCGGCCTCGCCGGTCAGCAGGATGTAGCAGGCGTCCGACGGGGTCTGCTCGTGAATGAGCGGCAGGGGCGCGTGAGTGGAGGTGTGATGTGCCGCCGAGACAATGAGCCGCAAATCACTATCCGAAAGCTTGTCGAATGTGGCGAATTCCCGTAGCCGGCGGATGTCTTTTTCCTCGTGTCCCTGCGCATCCACTTTCATAGCGGGCTCCTAATCTGCGATGTGACCGGACATCGAGGAGCCTAACTCCAATTTGCGGCAACGCCGGAAATAAATTTTTGCGGCAAAAGGTGCTGCAGCTGGGCTTACGTCGAACGAGCGTCCAGCGCGGCGCCCGCCGCTGCATGGGTCCGCGCGGCATACCCTCCGCCGAACAATGCGACATGCGCCAGCAGCGGGAAAAGCTGGTGGAGTCCGATCCTGTTGCGCCAGCCCGGGTTCAGCGATCGCACGCGCTGGTAACCGGTGAGGACCGCGTCGTAGTGCGGGCAGCCGAACAGCGCGAGCATCGCCAGGTCGGTCTCGCGGTGACCGGCATGGGCGGCCGGATCGATCAGGACCACCCCGTCGGGTGTCCACATCACGTTGCCGCTCCACAAATCGCCGTGCAGCCGCGCCGGAAAGTCGTCATCGGAGTCGTAGTCGCCGGCACGGCAACGCGCCACGACGGCGTCGATCGCGGCGCGGACGGAAGCATCGAGGCGCGGCGCCGCTATTTCGGCCATCGGGACCAGCCGCTCCTCGGCGTAGAACTCACCCCAGCTTGGATGGCTCCGCAGCGACATCGGCAGCGGCTGCGACAACGGGCCAAAGAACCCGGGACCGTCCCAGTCGTCGGGTCCGGCGCCGAACGCGGGTGCGCCCGCGTCGTGTGTGACGGCGAGTCGGCTGCCGAATTCGTAGGCCGCGTCCGGGCTGGGAGGCACCGACTCCAGTCGCCCCAGCGTGAGGTGGTCGGCGCCGAAAGAGACGACCGCCGCGCATGGCACGCCACCCGCGACGGCCGAAAGCCATCGCAGCCCGGCTGCTTCCCACGCGAAGTAGCCGGCGGGTGCGCCTGGGCGGCGCTTGACGAAGTCGGTCACCCGGTAACCGCTGACGCGTTCATCGCGCTCCAACTGTAGACGTTGCGACTGCGCCCTTCCGCTCCCGCGCGAACCGGTAGGTTGAACCCGGATTCCGAACGAACCGGGAAGGAGAGGCTGTGCCCCAGACCGCGGCCATGGCGGAGGCCGACCGCGCGTGGATGATCGACACGCTGCTCGCATTGCTGCAGACCCCGAGTCCGGCGGGACGCACGGATGCGGTGATGCAGCTGATCGGCGACATCTTCGATGACTTCGGGGTGCCGTTCACCCTCACGCGCCGCGGTGCGCTGACGGCCGAACTGCCGGGGGAGTCCGCGACCATCGACCGGGCGCTGGCCGTTCACGCCGACACCATCGGTTGCATGGTGCGCAGCCTCAAGGAAAACGGCCGCCTCGAGCTGGTTCCGGTCGGCACCTTTTCGGCCCGGTTCGCCACGGGCGCCCGGGTGCGGATCTTCAGCGACGACCCCGACGAGTTCATCACCGGCACGGTCTTGCCGCTCAAGGCAAGTGGGCACCGGTTCGGCGACGAGATCGACACCCAACCCACCGACTGGGACAGCGTCGAGGTCCGCGTCGACCGCAAGGTGTCCTCGCGGGAGGACCTGGTCAAGCTTGGCGTAAACGTCGGCGACTTCGTCGCGCTGATCGCCAGCCCCGAACTCACCGCCGACGGCTTCATCGTCTCCCGTCACCTTGACGGCAAGGCCGGCGTCGCGGTCGCGCTCGCACTGGCCAAGCACTTTTCGGAAAACAAAGTCGTACTGCCGCACCGCACCACGATCATGGTCACCATCACCGAGGAGGTCGGCCACGGCGCCAGCCATGGCCTGCCCGCCGACGTCGCCGAGCTGATCTCGGTGGACAACGCGGTGTGTGCGCCCGGCCAGCACTCCATCGAGGACGGCGTCACGATCCCCATGGCCGACATGCACGGCCCCTTCGACTACCACCTGACGCGGAAGCTGTGCCGGCTCGCCGAGGAGCAAGGGATTCGCTTCGTGCGGGACGTGTTTCGCTATTACCGCTCGGACGCCGCCGCGGCGATCGAAGCGGGCGCGGGCACCAGGGCGGCACTCGTCGGCTTCGGGCTGGACGGCAGTCACGGGTGGGAGCGCACCCACATCGACTCGCTGGAGGCGGCCTACAACCTGCTGCACTGCTGGCTGCGGACGCCGCTGACCTTCGCCAAGTGGGACGCCAAGCCGTCGGGTCCGCTGCGGGACTTCCCGTCGTCGAAGCAACCCGCGCCGACCGAGCAATGGGTTCCGCTGGCCCGTGGCGAGCACGCCGAGCCCGGCGATGCGTCGCCGGGTGCGCACTGGCCGCCCTCGGAGGGCCCCCAGGCCTGAGGCGGTGTCAGTGCCTTCATCCGCCGACTGTGGGTGCTATGCACGAAAATTCCTCAAAATCCGTCCATAGCCGCCACATTCGGCGCGGCAATCGGCCGAGCGCCGGCCTGCAACGTCGCACCGGGTCTTTACCCTTACCGGTCGAGGGGATAGCGTGATTGACCTGGCATTAAATCAACCAGTTTATTTAGGTCGTGCGCTCGTCGGAAGTTAGGAAAAGACCATGTCCCAGGCCGTTGCGAAGAATGAGAACGAGAAGTTGGTGCTCGACTTCCTGCATGCGGCGTACGGCGAGCGCATGGACGTGGATGCGATGACCGCGTTGATGGCGGACGACTTCATTTGGCAGCTTCATGTGCCTCTCTCACCGGTGGTCGTGGGCCGCGACGCCGCCCGCGCGGAGTTGGAAAAGCACAGCAGCCTCTCGACCGGGATGATCGAGGGGAGCGAGATCCGCACGGTCGTGTCGGACGCGGACACGGTGGTGGTCGAACGGGTCGACGTCAATGCGATGAACGGTGTCGCGGTCACGTTCAACGTCACCGCCCTCTTCGAGGTTCGCGACGGCGCGATCACCCACTGGCGCGAGTATTGGGACACCAGCCACGTCGCTCAGCAACTCGGCATCGACCCGGCGCACATGTTCGACCCGCTCGCCCGCTGAGCGATCAGCTTCTAGGAAGCGTGTACGTCCGGGGTGCGCACGTGCTCGGGGCGGAAGCCGCGTCCGACGATGATCGGCGGGATGAACTGCAAGGGACCGCGACCGATGAAGCTGGGAATCTTGATCGGCGAGAGGTCGCCGGTCAAATTGGGTTCGACAGCCCGGTTCTGGATGAAGACCTGGCCGGCCTGGATGATTCGCGTGGGTAGCTCGCGGCGGCGCTGAACCCTGGCGAGATCCGCATCGGTCAATCGGTTTTCGCGAAGTGGGGCGCACAGAATATTCGCGGCGGCGACCGCATCGGCGACCGCGAGGTTGATGCCGACCCCACCAGCCGGAGACATAGCGTGCGCGGCGTCACCGATGCAGAGCAGTCCTGTGCGCCACCAGGTCTCGAGCCGGTCCACCCGCACGTCGAGATGGCTGGTGTCGTCCCACGAGTGCAGGTCGTTGACGTGTTCGCGCAGCTGCGGTCGCGCGGTGACCAGCCGCTCCTTGAACGCCTCCAGCGAACCGTCGCGCGGGTCGGTTCCCTTGGGCATGAGATGGGCGACCTGCCAGTAGTCCCCGCGATAGATCATGGCCATCAGCAGGCCCCTACGGGCGATTCCGAAGAGCTCTTGGGGATCGCCGGGACGCCATTTCAGCCGGAACCACAAGACGTCCATCGGCGAGTGCGCGGCGGCGAGGTTCAGACCGGCGGCCTCCCGCACGGCGGACTTGCGTCCGTCGGCGCCGACCACCAGTTCGGCACGCACCTCAAGTTCCGGCGTGCGCACCCCGGCGACCCGGTCGCCGTCGAAGATGAGCTCCTTGACCTCGGCGTTGCGGATCAAGGTGAATTCCGGGTACGCGCTTGCCTTTTCGGCCAGGAAGTCGAGGAAGTCCCACTGCGGCATCAGCGCGATGTACGGCTGGTTGAATCCCAGCCGTTTGAGCGCGCTGAAGTTACCGAAGGTGCGAAGCGTCCCGTCGGCGTCGAAGGCGACACGGGTGATCTTGGTGTGGGGCAGGCGCAGGAACTCGTCGACGAACCCCAGCTCGTCCATGATCCGAAGGGTGGTGGGGTGCACGGTGTCGCCGCGGAAGTCGCGCAAGAAGTCGTTGTGCTTCTCCAAGACGACAACCTGGACGCCGGCACGTGCGAGCAGAAGAGCGTGAACGAGTCCGGCGGGACCGCCGCCGGCTACACAGACCTGGGTTCGCAGAGCGGTCATGCGCTGACCCTACCCGGGGACGCAGGGCGTCTTGCTAAAGCTGACGAGCAGTTTCGCAGCGCGGCGAGTCCCTAAGCCTCACTGGGCGATCGAAAATCCTGCCCTTGCCACCAGCCGACGGCGGCACTGATCCGTTCCGGGGGAGCACCGGCGTCGGCGCAGGTTTCCGCGACAACCTCGGCAGAATCGGCGGCAAACACGCCGAACGCGTAGTCGTCCGCCGGAACGGCGACGGCCATGAGCAATCGGATCAGTCCTCCGCGGGCCGACATTGCCGCTGCGTGGTCGTTGAGGCGTTGAGCGGTTTCGCCGATCCAGTGCGCGGGCGCGCGGGGGCCATACCACTCGACAAGAAATGAGTGTGTTCCCGCCGCGTCAGTGCTCGCCACCCCGGCCACGCTATAGCTGATGGCGGCCGCTTACATCAGGGGTTTACCTACTCATATCCGATTCTGATCTCCAGACTTGCAGCGCTTGGTAGAGCTCCGCGCGCGAGCGGATGTTGAGCTTGCGGTAGACGCGGCTGAGGTTGACCTCCACCGTCTTGGTGCTGACGAAAAGCGCGGCGGCAATGTCGCGGTTGATCATGCCCGAGGCGGCCAGCTCGGCGACCCGCGCTTCGGTCGCGGTCAATCCCTGCTCGCGCCGCCTGCCCGAGCCACCGCGCGCCAGTTCCGCTTCGGCGCGCCCGGCCCACACTTTGGTACCGAGCTGCTGGAATGTCCGGAGGGCCTCGCGCAGGGTCGGAATCGCATCGCCGCGCCGCTGGCGACGTTGCAGCTGACCGAGCAACAGCTGGGTGCGGGCGCGCTCGAACGGCATTGCCAGGCGTTGGTGCTCGGCCATGGCGAGCTCCGCCGTGGCGGTGGCTGCCGTCATATCGCCGAGCCTGGCCTGCAGCATGGCCCGACCGCGCGCGCCGGTGGCCAGCATCCATGGGCGATCAAGCCGGCGACCGTTGCGCTCGAGCGCATCGATCAGCGGCTCTGCGTCGTCGAAGCGGCCCACACCGATCATCGCCTCAACGGCGTCGGGGACAAACGTGGCTTGGACGATTTCGGTGGCATTTGTACCCGGATCCAGCCGGGAAAGCAGCGGCCGAATCGCATCGAGGGCCGCCTGGTAGTTGCCCAGAGACACTTCGAGAAATCCCAGCGCGGTAAAAGCCCATTCCCGCAGTCGGAACGAGTTGGCGCGCTCAAACCCCGCGAGCCCCGCAGCGGCATCGCTTCGAGCCAGTTGCTCATTCCCGCAGTAGGCCGCGACCACGGCCCGGCTCGTCACTGCCGCAGCCAGGGGAACGTCGCCACCGAGTTGGCCTGCACGTTCGACCGACTCCTCGGCGATCGTCGCCGCCTCGTCGAGGCGACCTCGCCAAATGCTGTTGAGTACGGCGTTGAAGTCGATAAAGCTCAGCGCTGCCTCATCGCCGCGTTCGACGCATGTGCGACGCAGTCGCAGCAGTCCATTTCGCGCCTCGGCGTGCCGGCCGCTCCAGTCCAGTAACAACGCACGTTGAGCGCTGGGCCGAAACGGAATCGGGATGCTGACGTCGCCGCCCTCTAATTCCACTGCCCGCCGCAGGCTTTCGTCGTCAACGCCGGCGCCGGTGAGGAAGCGCATCATGATCCGCATCCCCAATGCTTGCCCGAGCAGTGGTGTATCGGCCAGTCGTGTCGCCGCAGCGACCGCTTGCTCTGCGCGCTCGACAGCCGCCTGCAACTGGTCGCCATTGAACAACGCGTAGGACAGCATGACCAAGATGGTTGGTTGGAGCGCGTCGTGATCGGCCGCGTCAACCAATGCGCGTTCCAGCAGCGCGGCCGCCTCGGCGAAATCGTCGTTGACCAGCCTGACCAACCCAAGCATGCTCAATGCGTTTGCGCGCAATGGCCCGGGGCCACATCGCTCGATCGTGTTCTCCAGCATAAGACGGGCCCGTGTCGGATCGCTGGCTTCGAGATAACATAGGGCACATAGGATTTGGCGTTCCACTGCATCAGCACCCAGGCCGAATGCGAGCTCAAGCAGTTCCGCGGCGGCCGCCGGCGCCCCTCTGTTGCGAGCGATCTCGGCGGCCGCGTCGAGGGCCGCTACCGTCTCCGGCTGTCCAGACGTGTCCGCCAGGGCGAGGTGGCGGGCGCGTAACTCGGGCTCGGTGACGAGTTCGGCCAGCCGCCCGTGCATTTCGCGGCGCCGCCGCGGCGGCGCCGCGCTGTAAACCCCGTGCGCCAAAATCGGGTGGGCGAATCGCAGCTGGTGCCCATCGATCGCCACCACGGCTTCGTCCTCCGCTTCACCGAGCGACCGCACTACCTCTTCCGGCGTCGAGTCGGTGGCGCGAGCCACCACCGGGACCGTCGGATCGGGAAGGCTGGCCATCGCAAGCAGCACATCTGGGGCACCAACCCGTCGAATCCTCGACTCAACCAGATCAGTGAGACTGCTTGGCAGGCCTAATTCGAAGGCGCGGCCGTGGGCACCGAGTTCCCGGACCAATTCCAGCGCGAAAAAGGGATTCCCGCCGGAGATCTCGTGAATACGCAACAACGTAGGGCGAGCCAGCGACCGCCCCAGCCGAGCAACCACGACGCGATGCAATTCACCAATCGTCAACGGCTGCAGCCGGATTCGGCGCACCGCGTCCGGGCTGGGCAGCTGCAGGGCCGCCGCGACCTCCTCGGCACGGGTCGTGCACAGCAGGGCGGCGCCGGCCGGAAGCCGCCGCGCTGCATACGACACCACATTCGCGCTGGAGGTATCCATCCACTGCAGGTCGTCGACCGCGATCACCACCGGACTTTCGGTAGCCAGCCGGCCGATAACGGTCACAAATGCCGCCGCAACCGCCCGCGGATCGATGTTGTGGGCGTCCATGCGGTGCCGCAGCAGCGCGGCGTCCAAGGCTTGCTGTTGCGGTGGCGGCAAGTCCGCCCAAATCGAGTCGTCGACATCGCCGAGCAGGTCGGCCAATACGGTGTAGGCCAGCACAGATTCGGCCGAAGCCGCGCGACAGCTCAACGTCCTGAAGCCACGCGCCGCGGCGAGGTCTACCGCGTCAAACCACAGCGTGGTCTTGCCGATACCCGGGTCGCCCTCAATGACCAGAGCAGCGGCCCCACGCGGCACACAATCGAGAAATTCCGTAACGACTCGTTCTTCAGCCCGCCGTCCGACGACCTGCTCCGCCATATCGAATCCCCACGCCCGGCCGCGCCCGTCGTCGCATGCACAAGTGTCTTAGACAGGCTAAGGCAGCGCGCGCCGTTTGGCGCAGGATCTAGGGTTCTCGCGGCGGAGGGGACTCTGTCGTCAGGACATCGCCGCCGGCGCGGGGGAGCGGTGGTGTCGAGCTTGGTTTCCGCCGCATCTCTTGGCTTCGTACATAGCGGTGTCGGCATCGGCGACCAGCTGGCGCAGCGCTTGTTCCACGTCGTCGCAGCCCACGTTGCGCAACGGCAGGGTGGCGGTCCCCACGCTGGCCGTTACCGAGGCGGGAATCGCCGCGACCGCATTGCAGAACTTATGACCCCATCCCTGTGGCCGGTGTGTCGCGACGACGTCCGCGATCAAAAACTCTTCTCCGCCGACACGACCGACGACCGCGCTCTCTTGGCACGCGGCGGTTATCGCGCGGGCCGCCGCGACGAGCGCCTCATCGCCCGCGGCATGTCCTCTGCTGTCGTTGACCGCTTTGAAGTGGTCGAGGTCGACCATCGCCACCGCCAGGAACATGTGGTCGTGGCCGGCAAGCATCCGGCCGATGATGGCGCGATCGCAGGCGCGCCGATTCAGCAGACCGGTGAGCGGGTCCCGGTCGGCGCGTAACAGATCTACGCCCAGCGCCCGGACGACGATATGGATAGCGAAGGGGACCACCACGTTGAGTTCGAGCACCAGAAAGTAGCCAGTGAGGGCCAGCGTTGTCTCACCAGCCATAACCAGGCGAGCCACCTCGATACCGCCCGCCGCGCCGGCCAGCAAGAAATTCACGACCATATATCGGGCGGTGTGGAAAAACGCGAGGTATCCGCCCGACACGGCCAAGGCCGAGCATGCCATCAGCGCGACCATCGGCTGGGTCTGCGTCACGCAGCCGATCACGATGCTGGCGCTGCCCATCATCGCGAAAAAGATCGATTGCCGGCGCGTGGGCCAGCGCGTCAGCCAAAGCGCCGCCATGACCAGCCCGATCAATCCGGCCAGCACCGACACCGCCAGCGAAAGGCCCGGCAAATACGGGGGCACTCCCCACAGGACGTTCGCCGGCCACAAGGCCAGCGATGCCGAAACCCCCGCCATGATGCGGCGGGTGGGGGTGCTCAGGCCGTGAGCCTGCAGGTAGCCGGTCAGCCAGTCGAAGTGGTCAGGCCGTCTCCACGACGCCGCCAACCAACTCATTGCGCGCCTTCCCGATTGGTGCATTCCGCGACCAACGTCGCTGAAACCTGGCTTGGATTTCTACCAAAGTAAACCGGATGGCGCGAATTGGGGAGACCAATTCGGGAGTGCTGTTCTCGCGCGAATGCGCGCCCAAAACACCTGGTCTAACCGAAAACCGGAGAATTCGATCCCATCGACTTCATTCGGCGGCCCATACCGGAAAAAGGGTTTCCTCAACGCCGCTTTGACGTACCCGAGGGCTGCGCGGCGACATCAATTCGCGACGGATTTTTCCAGGGTCGCCAGCGACGCGGCGAGGTAGTCCTCGCCGAAGATCGGCATCTCGCCGACGCGCTCGCGGAAGTCCTGTGGCGTACCGCTCCAGTCGTAGGTGAGGGTGACATCGGTGCCGTCCCCGTTCGGTGCGAGGTCGTAGCGCCAGAACCAGCCGCCGGGATTGTGGTTACCCGCCTCGTCGAGCTGGCCCGGAATCCACCCGATCGCGCGGTCCTTGTCGAACACGTTCACCAGGTTGTAGACGACGTAGTGACCGCCGGCCTGGGTGAGAAACATGTTCATCGCGAACATCTGTCCCGTGCCGGTGATCGGTCCGGTGTCCACCGCGTCGCGGACCCAGTCGGTGGGTTCGGTGTTGCAGTGGCGGGCGGGGTCGGCGAGGACGGTGAAAATCTGGTCCGGCCTCGCGGCGATGGTGCGGGTGACGACGTAGCGTTCGGTGGTCGTGGTCATGCGTTGTCCTTGGGTCCATAGGCCGCGGCGATATCGGGGGAGTCGAGCCAACCCGAGTATGTCGGCCGCGACGGCCAGCCTGCGGGCGAATCGAGCCATTCTTCCTGCCGGCCCCACGGCAAGATGTCGATCAGCCCGAACGAGTGGCTGAGCTGCTCGGTGCCCCGCCCGTTCGTATGCCAGGTCCGGTAGACGGTGTCGCCGTCGCGCAGGAACACGTTGACCCCGAAGCCGCCCCCGGGCGGGGCGTCCATGTCGGCGCCGAACGAGCTCTTCGCCGACGAATACCATTCCATCCGGTTACCGACCTTGCGCTTGTAGGCGAGTGCCTCCTCGATCGGTCCGTTGGTGACGATGACGAAGCGGGCGTCGTAATTGTCGAGGAACTCCAACCGCGTGAACTGCGAAGTGAAGCCCGTGCACCCACCGCACTGCCACTCCGCGCCGTCGGACCACATGTGGTGATAAACGATGAGCTGCGACCGGCCGTCGAACACCTCGGCCAGACGGATGGGTCCGTCGGCCCCGATCAGGGTGTAGTCGGGCAATTGGACAATGGGCAGCCGGCGCCGTTGGGCGGCGATCGCATCCAGCTCCCGGGTGGCCGCCTTCTCCCGCTTGCGCAGGTCGTCGAGTGCCGCGCGCCAGGTCCGCTGGTCGACGATTGGTGGTAGAGCCGTGTTGTTGGAGGGCATCCGACCAGACCTCTTTCGTTAGCGCTGTCGATTACTCCGTTCTCCTAGGTATGACTGGTGGCGCGCCCGGAACTCATCGCTCCCGATCGCGGGATTTACCCACGGAAGTCCGCCAGACGCCGGAGTGCTACGCGCTCACCGCGGTGATCGTCGCTATCGCGTCGATCACCGCATCCGGCTGATCAAGGGCGACAAACGTTTTCGCGTCGGGCACCTCGATCAGCTTCGCGTTGCTGAACAACCCGGCCAGGCGCCGGCCCAGGCCGGGGGTGAAGCAGCGGTCCCGCTGGCCCCACACCAGCGTGACGGGCTCGGTGAATCGGGGCAGGCGGGTGGCCACATCGGTGAGATCGAAGCGCGCCACGCTACGCGCCAACGCAGCCATGTCGCGGCGGATGCGTGAGTCCTTCAGGCAGGGTTGCAGCCAGGCCGAGGTGAGGTCCGGATCGGCTTTGCTGACGAGCAGGCCGAATCCGAAGAGCGACTGCCGCACGGCGCGCAACCGCAGCGGTTGGGCGAGCGCCTTGATCGAGGCGGGGCCGCGAAGCACCGCGAACGCGACGTCGAAGGGGAAGGGCGGGCACTTGTCGAAGGCGTCGCAGTTGGTGAGCACGAGACGGCCGATTCGGTCGGGGTGAGCGTCGACGACCAGTTGGCATATTCCACCTCCGGTGTCGCTGCCGACCAGCGTCACATCGGAGAGGTCAAGGGCGACGAGCGCGTCGTTGACCATCTCGGCAACCCCGGGCAGCGACAGCGCGGTGGCGTCATTGACTGGGATGGTGTGCGAGCCCAGCGGCCACGTCGGCACGATGCAGCGGAAACCCCGACGCGCCAGGCCTTCGGCGACATCGCGCCACAGTTGCCCGTCGACCAGGATGCCGTGGACGAACAGCACCGGCGGGTGCGGTGAATCCTGCGGTCCGAATTCCTGGTATTCGATGGTGGCCTGGCGAAGTGCGAGCTGCGGCATGTCGGTTGTTCCTCCCTGAGCGTTCCGTCCCGACCCTTGTCCGTCATCGCACCTCAGGGCCGCTGCCAGGTCCACCCGATGAACTGCCAACTACTGCCAATGTCCTCCTCAGGGCTGCAGGTTGAGTAGCCCGGCGCCCGTCGGCACATCCAAAGGTGCCGACACGTGGTCGTGGGCGATGAACCAGCGGCCATCGAGCTTCCGGAAGCACGTCGTCGCGCGGACCCAGAAGCCGGCGGTCGTCGGTCCGCTCTTCAACGTGCCGCTGAGCCGATTCAGGCTGTAAGCAAATGCCACCTCGCCGCTCACGGCGACGGTGAGGTCGCGAATTTCGTAACCGAGCGGGTGCTCGTATGCCGCGAAGACGCGTTCCCAGTTTCGCCGCTTTGCCTCCGTCCCAATGTGTCGTAGGGGCGGTTCGATGTCGAAAGACACGACGTCCGGCGCATAGATCGACATCACGACTTCGAGATCCGCGGCGCGAATCGCGGCCGCCAGCTGGTCAGTTCGCTGTCGAATGTCGGCCTCGTCATCCGAGCGTTCGGTAGCAAAGGTCACGGGATTCACGGTAGCCGCGCCGGAGCGGTGTTGGCTGCGGCCTTGACCTCGATGTCTCGGCTCGGTTCGATTGATGGATATGTCGACTGGGGGAGGCTCGAAATGAAGACGTGGATTACCCGTGCGGGGTCCGCCGCGAGCGTGGCGTTGGGGTCGATGGCGGCCGTGACCATCGCGATGCCGGCGGTGAGTCGGGCCGACTGCGCGAACGGCGAGTGGTGGGACGCGAAGGCCAATGTCTGTCGACCGCTCGGGGCGCCGATCCCGCTGCAATGTCACGCAGGACAGTGGTGGGATCCGACGGCCGACACGTGCCGGCCGCTGGGCGTCGGGCCGCAACCCCTGGCGTGCGATGCCGGCCAGTGGTGGGATCCGACGGCTAACGTGTGCCGGCCGCTCGGTGTCGGTCCGCAGCCGCTGGCATGCGACAACGGTTGGTGGTGGGATCCGACCGCCAACGCGTGCCGTCCGCCGCTGGTGCCGCCGTCCGGCTAATCCCGCCCTTCGGGTTGGCGGTTCCTGGCAGTGTCGCGCGTCGAGATGGCAGCACCCCGGTCGGCATCGTGGGGGAGTGAACCCACACTTCCAGCCTGAAGAGTTCGTCACCAAGTTCGCCGATTTCTGGCACGACCCGTCACCGCAGCGGCTGCCGGAACTTCTGCACCCCAATGTGGTTCTCGTGCAACCTCTCGTGGGCCGGATGATCGGGATCGAGGCGGCGCAAGCGGAGTTCCAACGCATCTGGTGCTGCCTTCCAGACTTACGAGGTGGCGTCGACCGTTGGTGCGGAGATGGCGACCTGCTGTTCATCGAGTTCCGGCTACATGCCCGGATTGGGGGCCGAATTATCGAGTGGCCCAACGTGAACCGGCTCGTGCTACACGATGGCAAGGCAATCGAACGCGTCACGTATTTCGATCCTCTCGCCATCCTGCCCATGCTCCTTCGGCACCCGTCAATATGGTGGCGATGGTGGCGCGCCCGCGCCGGCCAGTCGTGACACCGGCGGCTTCGCCGTCAGTCCGCCGGGGCCACGCCCGTGTCTTACATTTTGTATTACACTCGATTCTGTGGCTGACACGATCACCTTCCGCCCGGACGAGGATGCGTCCCGCGCGCTTGCCGTCTTGACCAGGGATGGCACACCAGTTTCTGCGGCTGTGCGGGCAGCGCTCATCGAGGCCGCGCGTCGGAAGGCCGCCGCGGCCGTGCGCGCCGAAGCCGAAGAGCTCGCCGCAGACGAGGCAGACCGCGCCGAGGCGTTGCAGGTGCTGCGCGACATGGAGACCCTGCGTGCGTGGTGAGGTTTTCCGGCTTCATGCTCCTCGGCGGGGACGCGGACGCGAGCAGGCCGGCTCGCGATACGCCGTCGTAGTTCAATCCGACCAACTGCCGTTGTCGACATGGCTAGTAGCACCCACCTCCACATCCGCTCGGGCCGCAAGCTTTCGGCCCGAAGTCGAGATCGAGGGCCAAGTCACACGGGTGCTCGCCGAACAGACCGCGGCGGTCGATCACGGTCGCCTCGGCAACAGCGTGGGTTATCTCAGCCTCGAAGAGTCGCGACGCGTTGACGCCGCTCTGCGAATCGTGCTCGGTCTGTAGCGGCGCTGCCAGGGATTGACGAAATCGATTGGGCCGCCGACGTCAGCGGTCGCCCGCGTGGGGATCAATGAGAGCGTTGAACTCGGCCACGCTGTACACGCCATCGAGATAGTTGAACGACCCGCTGTCGAGCACCTCACGCGCGGCACGGACGACGGCGGTCAGCGCGGCGCGGCAAAACGAGGTCCCGATAGTCACCCTGCGCACCCCGAATTCCTTGAGCTCGGCGACCGTGAACCGGGCCGGTCCAATCCCGGCAACGTAATTGAGCGGCTTCGATACGCTGCTGCACGCGAGGCGAAGGGCGGTTTCGTCGGGAATGCCGGGCGCGTAAAGCACGTCGGCGCCGGCGGCTTCGAAGGCCTGAAGCCGTGACAGCGTGTCTTCCAGGTCGGGTCGGCCGCGGATGAAGTTCTCGCAGCGAGCCGTCAGGGTAAAGGGGTACGGCAGCGACCGCGCGGCCGCCACGGCGGCCTGGATTCGTTCTACCGCCAGCCCGCGGTCGAAGATCGGGTCCTCGGGCCGGTACGTTGCGTCTTCGATCGAGGCTCCCGCCAGGCCGACCTCGCCCGCGAGCCGCACCGTCTCTGCCACGGTCTCGGGCGACGCTCCGAAGCCGTTCTCCAAATCCGCGGTCACCGGTAACGATGTCGCGTCGACGATGGTGCGCACATGCGCGAGGGTCTCGCTCCTGCTGACTGCGCCATCGCCATCGCGTCGGCCCAACGAAAACGCCAGTCCCGCACTGGTAGTCGCGAGCCCCTGAAATCCGAGGTTGGCGAACAACCGTGCGGTGCCGACGTCCCAGGGGTTGGGGAGCACCAGCATCTCGTCACCGTCGTGTAGCCGGCGGAACCGTTCGCCGCGCTGGGCCAGAGCTGCGCTGTCCATCCCGACTCCAATCTGTTGCTGCTTAAGAAATAGCAGCAGCCACCGACAACCGCGTGAACGTTCTCCATGCGTCAACACACGAGTCCGCGCCGGTAGCCTTACGCGGCATGAACGACGTTGTCGTCGTCAAGGTCAAGCCCGGCAGCCGCAAGGGGCCCCTCGTCGAGGTCGGCCCCGACGGTGAGCTGACGATCTACGTCCGGGAGCCAGCGGTGGATGGCAAGGCCAACGAAGCGGTCACCCGCCTGCTGGCGGCGCACCTTCAATTGCCAAGAGGCCGAGTCGAATTGGTAACGGGGACGACGTCACGGGTCAAGCGGTTTCGTGTCGGACGTTGAGCATTGGGTAAAGCCTCGAAAACTACAGCGGGCTGGTGCGGATTACCGCACCAGCCCACTGTCAGGTTTGAGTTCCCTAGACGGCTGTGACTCCTACTGCCTGAGGACCTTTCGCTCCTTGCCCAACCTCGAACTGAACCCGCTGGTTCTCATCGAGGGTGCGGTAGCCGCTGCCCTGGATCTCCGAGTAGTGGACGAAGAGGTCCTTGTCACCTTCGTCGGGGGTGATGAAGCCGAAGCCCTTGTCCCCGTTGAACCATTTCACAGTTCCCTGTGCCATTTACTTACTTCTCTCATTCAAATATGGATGTACCAAAAACATCCAAGCGACCAGGCTAGCACGCGCTGGTGCACATGTTGAAAATCATTCCGGCGCTGGAAAATCGACCCTCAGCTCGAGGCGCTGAGGATCTTGATTGCGAAGACGAGCGTGTCGCCCGGTCGGATGCCCGCGCTGGGCTGACCATTCGGGTAACCATCCGCGGAGGTCATCGCGACCGCGACGGTGGATCCGACCTTTTGCCCGGAGATGGCTTTCTGGAAGCCCGGCACGACTCCGCCAAGTGGAAAGTCGACCGGCGCGCCCCGTTCATAGCTGCTGTCGAACACCGACCCGTCGCGTCCATTGACCCCCATGTAGCAGACGGAAACCTTGGCCGTGCCCGGGACCACCGGTCCATCGCCGGCGCGCAGCGTCTGAACCTGGGTCTGGGTCACGCTGAACGGCGTCGTCACGTTCACCCGCGGAGCCGTCGTATCGGTGGATCCGGTGACCGCGACGCTGCCGGTGGTCCCGGTCAGCGTCCATTCGGGCGTGCCACCGTTCGGCGGTGCTGCGGTCGGGCACGAGCCGGCCGCGGTTGCCATGCCGGGTGCAGCGAACGGGAGGGCGAGCGCTGCGACGCAAGCCGCGAGCGTGGCGGAGGAGGACTTCACGGCCGCCACGCTACAGACGCTTATCGCGTTCCCGACCGGAGGCCCACCGTTGGTTTCTTCAATCAGGATGCTTGAGGAGCACGGCACTCCTCGGGTTGAGATTCGCACAACGGCGTGACTCCGCGGAATCGATACCGGTGTGCGGCCACCCAGCGGTAGACCGCCTCTTGCATCGAACGGATTCCCGGCACGCGGTAGATGCGTAGCGGCAACTGCGTTCCCAGCGCCGTCGATAGCGCCGCGTTCATCGCCTCCGCGCCGGCGAACACCGCGCCCGACGAATCCAGCCACCAGCTAGTTTCCGACAACCGCTCGGACGCAACTCCCAGCCGCTCGGACACGCCTGGCTTCTGCATGGGCTCGGTTCGCAGCCGCCCGGTCCTGTCGAGCCGGAGGAGGCCGTTGCGCGCACGAGTGCACACACCGCAGTTCCCATCGAAAATCAGAACGCCGTCCATACTTTTGAGTGTGCCCCTCTGGCGTCGGGAACGCGATGTACCGACCGTCACTGGCGACTCTTATCGACGCATAGTATGCTCACAGTAAATAGTGAACGTTCCCGTCTACAATGTGCAGAACGAAGGCGCCATGTACACCGCACCATCGCCTTTTGACGACCCGACCGCGCCGATCGACGTTCAGAATCTGCGGGCGTGGTGGGAGCGCCAACGCCAGGAAAGCCAAGTCGTCAAGCGGCGGAGGCCGGCGCGGGTCGCCATTATCCGTCAGCGATAGTCGCGCTGGGGGATTCGGCCAGTTTGCCTGCCACCGCATCGAATGCGCGCAACGCGTCCAGCATGTGCGGCTCGTGCGAGTGCGGCTGGGTGGATAGCTTGGCGGCAACTATCTCCGCAGCGCGGTTGACATAGATCATTTGACCGCACATGCCCAGGCACAGCGCGATGTTGCTGTCGGGGTAGGGCAGCCACACTTGGTTGCGGTACATGCCACCGGGCAGCTCGGTGTCATCGGGGCTGGCGGCGAAAGCATCGCGCGAGTCGGGACCGCCGTCGAGGGTGTCGGCGATCCACGCCGCCGGCACCACTTGCTGGCCGGTCAACGAGGCGCCATCGTTCAGGAGTAGCGACCCGAACCGGATCATGTCGGTGAGGCAGGCGTTGACGCCGCCGTCGAAGAACCCAGTTCCCGCCGCGTCGACGGCAATCGTGGCGTCGCGTTGGGCGCCGATGCGGCTCCACAGCAGTTCGGACATCAGCTCCGGCATCCGCTGGGCGCCGGCGACTTCGCAGATCCAGCCGAGGACGTCGGTTTCGCACGAGCGGTACTGGAAGGGCCCACCGTGGGCCGACTTCTGCCGCAAGGTCAGTAGGAACTCCTGCAGCGTGGCGGGTGCGTCCGGCCGAGTCCTGGGCGCCCAACCCATCGCCTGGTCGAGCAGGTGTATCTCCGCGGCCGGGTCGTCGTAGTTCTCGGAGAAGGCGATGCCCGACCTCATGTCCAGCAGGTCGCGCACCGTCGCGCCGGCGTAGCCGCAATTCGCCAGGGCCGGAATGAATCTCGTGACCGGCGAATCAAGGTCGATCGCGCCGGCGCCGTGCAGCGCGCCGACGACGGTTGCCACCAGCGACTTGCTCACCGAAAACAGCAGGTGCCGGGTGTCGGCCCCCATGCCGCCCAGATACTCCTCGACGATCAGCGACCCGCGGTGGGCAACGGCCCAGCCGTCGGTGGCCGTGGCGGCCATCACCGCACCGACGGTGGTGGGCGTCCCGTTGGTGTTGGTCACCGGGATCTCGGACAGGGGAGCGGAGGCGGCGGCGATCGCGGCGACGGGTCCGGTCCCGCGCGAGATTCGCGCGGTCGGCACGAAGTCTTCGACGTGTTGAAACGACCAATGCGAGTAGGGCGGCGCCAGCCAGTTGCCCAGTGAGATGCCCGCCGGGCGGCTCACGCGCGTGCGACGAGCCGTGAGACGATCGGCGCGGCCGGAGTCAGGGGCGTCGAGATGAACTTCGCCTTCATGCCTTTGACCCAGCGCTGGCAGCGCTCGCTGAGCTGATAGTCATCCGTCTGCAGGTGTGAGCGAGTGACCAGCACACCCAGTTGCGCTCCCTCGGAACGCAAGTCGCCGGGCGCCGCGACCCGCATGTAAAACGCCTCGGAGCCGTCGAGCAGCGTGGCCCAGTCGTTGGCGGTCCGCGAAAAGGAGACCCGGCCCTCGTCGTCGATGCGCCAGACCCCGGTGCGCGGAGTCGCGGTGAAAATCTCGATATCCGGCGAGGTCTCGGTAAGAATCACCTGGCCCCAGACCTCGTCCTCGCCATAGCCGCGTTCCCAGCGCGAGTTGATCTCGTCGATGTCGAGTTCGTACTCCACGTCCATGTACTCGAGCAGGTGAAAGAGGAACAGCGGCATGTCGGCGTAGGCCTCGGTGGTCAGGTTCGTCATCGGGCTGGCACCGGATAGGCGGGGGTTCACCTCGCCGAGGTAGAGCTCGTCGGAGTCGAGATCATGCAAGAGGTCCACCTCGAAGTAGCCGAGGTAGCCCTCGCGGCGCATGACGTCGCCCAGCTTCGTCACCATTTCTCGCGCGGCGTGCGTCTGGGCGGGCGGCAGCACCTCGTGCCAAATGTCATTGCCACACCAGCTGCCCCGGCTCGGCGTCAGCTCCGAGTAACCGACGAGGCTAGTCATCGCGGGGCCGACCACGGTGCCGTGGCGGGTGACGGCACCCTCCAGGCAAACCTCGACGTTGCGGATCCGCTTCATGACCTTGAGGTCCTGCCCGACCAGGTCACCGGCGTGCTCGTCCCAGTCGCGCTGACCATGCACAAAAAACGTTCCGCTGCCGGCGTTGCCATAAGCGATCGAGATGACGAGGTCATCTCCTAAGCCGGCGCCCTGTGCCAGCGCCAGCAAATCGTCGTAGGAGCCGGCCCGTCCGATGGTGTTTGGGACGCTCGGTACGCCCGCCTCGTCGGCCAGGCGCGTCATGACGATCTTGGAGCCCAGGCGATTGCGCAGCTCGATCGGCGGATGCATGACCTCGAGGCCCGCCGACCGCGCGAGGGCCTGGATTTCCTCGTTCATCATCACAAAGCAGCACTTGCCACCGGGACCTTTGCCCGCGATGAACTCGAGCGTCTCGGGATCGGACAGCAGATGGCTGCACACCTCGTCCATGGAGTCGAAATCACGACGGTCGCGCCGGCGCGGCACGAATACGCGCGAGTGCGTGCCCTCGAACGAGTCAAAGTAGGTCAGGTAGAAGAAGTTTCGTATCCAGCGGTCCACGCCCAACAGGTTGAACGGGGTCGGGGAGATGAAGAAGAGCGGTGTCTTGTTGGTGTGGAAAAACGCCCGTACGTCCGAGAGGCCGTTCAGCTTGCGGGGCGGCTGCGGCTCAATTGCCATGTTCACGCCACCCGTTGTGACGTCGGCGTCGGGGGCCGGTTCGAGGTGGGCGGGGACGGGGGCGCTGCGCTCGGCGCGACGGTGCTGACATGGCGTATATCCATCCCCCAAGTGTGCGCTAGGCCGATGGCCGTTTGAAGTGGGAGTACGTGAAAGCTCGCTGAGCAATGCCTGAAGCGTCCGGACGAGGGTTCATCGTCGAGGCAGGACTAGCAGCGACCATGAGTCAGCCATCCGAGTCTGGTTGCGATCAGATGCGCTGGAAGATAACGCTTTTGCCGCTTTGTAGTGGTTAATGGCGCAGGAACGGCCGCTCCGTGCGCAGCGCCGGGCCGAAGCTTTATTGCCGAGCGCTTGCGAAATCCTTGACCTAAAGGCGCCTCGAATTTGGCAAGGCGCGGGTGGATAGCATCCCTTTTCACGGGGTAGTGAGCAATGCGGAATCGGCGTACGCTATTGACACTCTTGACGCAGGTCCGATTCGAGGACTGGTCGACGACCTGGCGGAGGCATTGCGATGTCGTATCTGGTGGCCGCCCCAGAGTTTATGGCTTCGGCAGCCGAAAATTTGTCGAGCATCGGTTCCGCGTTGACCGCCGCGAATGCGGCGGCATCAACCGGGACCACTGAGCTGCTAGCCGCCGGTGCGGATGAGGTGTCGGCGGCAGTGCGGTCGCTGTTTTCCGCACACGCACAGGAATTTCAAGGGCTCAGCGCGCAGGCGGCGGCGTTTCACGCCCAGTTCGTGCAGGCCTTGAGCGGCGCGGGGGCTGCGTATGCGGCCACCGAGGCGGCCAACGCATCGCCGTTGGACGCCCTCTGGCAACCCGTCCGCGCGGTGATAAATACGCCCACCGAGTTGTTGTTGGGGACCCCGTTGATCGGCAAGGGGATCAACGGTGCCCCAGGCACCGGGCAACCCGGCGGGCCCGGCGGGCTTCTGTTCGGGCCGGGCGGTGACGGCGGATCCGGGGCGCCCGGGCAACCCGGCGGCCGGGGCGGCAACGCCTGGCTGTTCGGCCGCGGCGGCACCGGCGGAGCCGGGGGAGTCGGCGTCACGGGCAACCCAGGATCAGCGGCGACCTTCACCGCCGGCAGCACCGGCGGCAATGGCGGCATCGGTGGGTCCGGCGGCACCGGCGGGCTGATCTTCGGCAATGGCGGTAACGGCGGCGTCGGCGGGACGGGCGGCACCGGCGGAACCGGCGGGTTCGGTGTCACGGTCACCACCAACGGCACCGACGGCGGCCAAGGCGGCCCCGGCGGAACGGGCGGGAGCGGCGGCCAAGCCCAGGGATTGTCCGCAATGTTCGGCGGCCATGCGGGCGACGGCGGCGTCGGCGGCACCGGTGGAACCGGCGGAACCGGCGGTAGGGGTGCAGACGGCACCGCCACCATCAGCGCCGGCAACGGCGGCAACGGCGGCACCGGCGGGCCCGCCGGCGTAGGGGGCAGCGCTGGCGGCAGCGGCGGCACCCCGGGCGCCATCGGCATCGGCGGTACCGGCGGCACTGGCGGCGACGGCGGCGACGTCAACGCCATGATCGACGCCGTCATAGGCGCCAGCGGCACCGGCGGCAACGGCGGCGACGGGGGCAACGGCCTCACCGGGGGCAATGGCGGCAACGGCGGCAACGGCGGGAACGGCTCCCTCACCGTTGCCTCCAGCGGCGCCATCGGCGGCGGCGGTGGCGGCGGCGGCGGCACCGGCGGCGACGGCATCGGCGGCGGGATCGGCGGCACCGGCGGCACCGGCGGGAGCGGCGGCAATGCCGGTGCCGACATGCCCGTAGTCTCCGGCCCCGTCGGAGCCGGCGGCGCGGGCGGCCAGGGCGGCGGGCCCGGCGGCGCCGGCGGCGGTCCCGGTGGTGGTGGAGGGGGCGGCGGTGCCGTAAGCGTGGGTGCCACCGGGTTCGGGGTCGTCGGCGGCGCCGGCAGCTCCGGTGCCGGCGGCCTAGTCGGCGGCCAGGGCGGCGGCGGTGCCGTCGCCAGCGGTGGCACCGATTTCGCCTCAATCGACGCTGCCGCGGGCGGCGGCGGCGGGGGCGGGGGTTTCAACGGCACCGGCGGCACCGGCGGAACCGGTGGCGGCGCGTTTACCAACACTAATGTCGTGGTTCACGGCGGTGCCGGCGGTACTGCCGGGATGGTGGGCATCGCCGGCGCCGGCCTCTCGGGCGGCATGGGCGGTAGCGGCGGCCCCGCGGGCGTCGGCGGGGGCGGCGGCGGGGGCGTCGCAATCAGAGGCGGTGACAACGGAGGGAGCGCCGAGGGCGGCACCGGCGGCAGCGGCGGCTAGTACCGAACCCTGGTCTCGGGATGAGGACGCTGCCCAACGACCGGCGGCAGAGTCCGACCCGATGGCCCTCCTCGACACTCTCCTTAGTCGAGCCGACCACGCGATGCTCGCTGCAAAACGCAAGGGCGGCGCGGGTTGGCCCCGCTTTGAATCTCGCCCGCGGCGGGTGGACGGTCGTTATCGTGAACGGCGCGACCCGCACACGCCGCTGCGAACGGGGGTGACATGTCGGAGAGCCTGGCGCAAGCACTGGCCGCGTCGATGGACCCGGTGTCTTTGATGGGACGCATTGCCGAGCAGGCTTGTGTATTTATGCAGAAGGCCGACGGAGCGGCCGTCACGCTACTTCGCGCCTCCGATAACGCGTACGTGACCGTTTCTGGACATGGCGTGCTTGCGACTACGCCGGGTTTCGTGGTGCCCAAGCAGAGCAGCATCCAGGGGCTCGCGGCGCGAGAGAAACACCCGAAGCTGATAGACGATGCCGTTAGCGACCGACGCCTATCGGCGCGTGTTCGTGCGATGAATAAACAGTGGGGCACCCGGTCGTGGGCGGCGATACCCCTGATGTACAACGACGACGCCATCGGTTCACTGCTCCTGGCCGCGACCGCCCCCGCCGCGTTCACCGACACAGACATCGACGCGATGCTCGCCATCAGCGAGTTCGTTTCCGCGGCGATCGGCGCCCAGTCACAACTGTCAACGCTGCTGACCCACGTTATGAGCGACAGCGACGAGCGCGGGCAACGCGCCCTCACAGAGCGATTCATCGCCTCAGTGATGTTGCCGGAGGCAGTGGACACCGAGGCGCTGCAAGATCAAGTGGACGAACTGCTGGCACACCCGAACGCTCTCAGCGCGGTCTTTCAACCCATCGTCCATCTGAAAAGCGGCACGACGATCGCCTACGAGGGGTTGATAAGGTTTCCGGAATCGTCGGAGATGACCCCGACGGAATGGTTTAGCGCTGCCCGGCGCGTGGGCCGGGGCATCGAATTGGAACGCGCCGCGCTGTGCACCATCCTCAGCGCTGCTCGCGGCATCCCCAGTGACCGTCCAGTCGCCGCCAACCTGAGCCCAAGCGCTGCGCTCGAACCAGCGATTCAAGACCTGCTTACCGCCCAGGACCGGGCGTTGGT
Organism: Mycobacterium sp. E2327; assembly: GCF_001672675.1. NCBI lineage: Bacteria > Bacillati > Actinomycetota > Actinomycetes > Mycobacteriales > Mycobacteriaceae > Mycobacterium > Mycobacterium sp. E2327. Next base: position 38,219 of record NZ_LZKE01000119.1, on the reverse strand, counting down.
CGTGGAGATCACCGAGCATGAACCGTTCCCCGACGATCTCGGCCCGAGCCTGAGGCATCTGCGCGATCGCGGGATACGTGTGGCAGTCGACGATGCCGGCGCCGGATATGCCAGCTTCACGCAATTGCTCCGGTTACATCCAGACATCATCAAGATCGACGGGGAGTTGATCGTCGGCATCGACGGCGACCCCGTCAAACGTGCGTTGGCGACCGCACTGAATTCGCTGGCCGCCGAGCTGCATGCCAAATTGGTGGCCGAAGCTGTGGAGACACCCAGCCAGCTCCAGACGCTGATTCGTCTCGGTATCGAATACGGCCAAGGCATTCACCTTGGCGCACCTCAACCGGGCGCTCATACTCCGGTATAGCCGGCGGGCACCACCTGTAATATCGTTCGCTGATCTTCGCGCAGTATCGCGTTTGAATAGCGGCAATATTCTCAGGTCGGTCGAGGAGGCGTCTCTACAGATGGCTTCGCTGGCCGAGTCCAGAAGTTTCGCGGTGTTTCGGGGTCTTGTCGGTGAATGGTGGAATTCACCGGTCGACTACGCCGCGCAGGTGCAGTACTTCGCCAAACGGTCGATGGCAGAGGCCATCCGGGTAATGATCGGGGTGGGCAACGGGCTGACGGTCGTGACTGCCCTGGCGATTCTGCTGCCCTGGGCCGGCCCAGATCGTCTCGTGTCTCGGGTTGTCGTGGCATCGTTCGCGGTCCTGGTGATGTTCTGGGTGATCCGGTGGTGTTTTCGACCATGGCCGACGTTGCCGGTGTCGCGCGCGTTCGTCATCTCCTGCGACATCGGCATCGCCACGCTGGCGTTGTACGAACCAACGTGGCTCGCGGGCCTGTACGGGTTCAACGCGTTTACGCAACTCTCGGTCTATCTGCTGTTCTTCGACGGACCGAGATTCCTTGCGCTGCATACCCTGTGGATCTTCGCGTCGACGGCCGTGTTTGCCGTGCAGGCGGCCGCCGACGCACACTTTGACGGTTTGGTCTTTGCCGCCAGCATCCTCGCCGTGACGACACCAGTCCTTGCCGCACCCGTGGGGATCCAGTTCGGGATCCGGACGCTGCGCAATGACGCCAACGAGTCGGTCACCGATCCGCTGACCGGTCTACTCAACAGGCGGGGACTGCACCTTCACTTCGCCGAGTTGTTGAGCGACCATCATCCCTCGGGCAGGCACCTCGCCGTGATAATCGCCGACCTCGACCGCTTTAAAAACATCAACGACACCTTTGGCCATCCGATCGGCGATGACGTCTTGATCCGCACCGCTCGGCAGATCGAATCCGCTGTGCGCGGCAGCGCATTAGTGGCCCGCGTCGGGGGAGAAGAATTCGTCGTCATCGAGGTCAGCGATCCCGGCCACGTAGAACAAACTGCTGAACGAGTCAGGTGCGCGGTCGCCGAACCGGCCGATCACGCTCCAGTCACCGCCAGCATCGGCGTCACTCATGTCGAACTCGGCTTCTTCACCGCGCCAGAGGCCGACCCGATGGCCCTCCTCGACGCCGTCCTTAATCGAGCCGACCAAGCGATGCTCGATGCGAAACGCAAGGGCGGCAACATCACCGTCTCCACAACGCCTGTCGATCAAGACATTTGAGTCATCGGCCCGGTACGCGGCACGGTCGCGCGTCGGCGTTGAGCGGCGAAACCGAAGCTGCCATGGCGCTTCGTCGCCGGCGACCGCACCGCTCAAATGCCCCAAGTGGCTGTCGCGCTTTCGAACGGAACTTCGGTCTCCCGCTGTCTCCGGGATGACCGAGTCCAGGTGCCGACGAGCGTGGTTGGCGCGCAACGAATCTGTGCTGTGACCGTTAGGGATCGTTACCGCGATCGTGATTTTCACACCCGTATCTTGGATATACGAGAGAAGGCCGATTCCTTCGACCCACACACCACGCCTATCGGCGTCCGCAAGCCTGGGGGGCTGATATGACCACCGCAATCGCCGCGCACGACCCGGTCGAGAACTGCGCGGCCCAGGGACATGACGATGTCAGTTTGGCGGTCGCAAGACTCAACTCGACTGCCTACAGCGATCTCGTCGAATTGAAGCCGCCCTGGCGACTCACCGAAGAGGAGATCGTCCGCGCGGCGATCGCGGTGATCTTGGTGGCCCTCGTGGCGGTGATCTGCGTCGCGGGCGGCGCGATCGTGACCATGGGTTAGCAGCCGATCCGCCCGACGCATCTGATCAGGACTCGATGAACGCGAGCAGATCTGGGTTGAGAACCTCCGCGTGCGTGGTCAGCATGCCGTGCGGGTAGCCGGCGTAGGCCTTCAACGCGCCGTTCGGGAGTAGGTCGACCGCTCGGGGCACCGAGCTGGTGAAGGGAACGATCTGATCGTCGTCGCCGTGCATCACCAGGACGGGAACGGTGATGGCGCGCAGATCCTCGCTGTAGTCCTGCAGCCAGGAAAGCACCGTCTCATAGTGCGCCTGGGCACTGCCGGACATGCCCTGTCGCCACCAGTTCGCGATAACCGCCTCGGACGGCTCCACCCCTGATCGGTTGAATCCGTAGAACGGACCCTCCGGCACCGCGCGGTAGAACTCCGATCGATTTCCCAAGACACCCGCCCGCACGGCCTCGAACCACTCTTGGGGTTGCCCGCCCGGATTGTCCTCTGTCTGCATCATGTTCGGCGTCGGGGAGGAGACCAGGATCACCTTGGCGACCCGCTCCTGGTGGCGCGCCACATAACGAGCCACCTCAGCGCCGCCGGTGGAGTGCCCAATATGGACGGCCTCGCGCAGGTCGAGCTGCTCGGTCAACGCGGCCAGGTCGGCCACCCAGTGCTCGATGTCATTGCCAGTTCCGACCTGATCAGATCGGCCATGCCCGCGCCGGTCGTGAGCGATCACCCGATAACCGTGGTGCAGGAAGAACATCATCTGCGCGTCCCAGTCGTCGGCCGTCAGCGGCCAGCCATGACTGAAAACGATCGGCTGCCCAGAGCCCCAGTCCTTGTAGAAGATCTCGACACCGTCCGACGTGGTGATGGTAGGCACAGTCGTCCCCTCGCAGTGGCCTGTCGCGGGCGCTCGCCGCGATCGAATGACAGTCAACCGCAAGTCATAAGTTTTTTCCTGCGGACTCTACGGCGGTTAACTGCGCGTCCGATCACTCTTGTTTCGCCTCGTAGCGCAGCAGGACCGTGCCGCCCGGAAAAGTGCGGTTCTCCAACAGTCGCAGCGAGATCCATGACGGCAGTGCCGGGAAGAACGGGGTGCCGCCACCCACGGCGGTGGGTGTGACCACGATCCGGTACTCGTCGACCAGTCCGGCTTGCACGATTGGCGCGGCCAGCGTCGCGCCGCCCACCTCCAGCCTGCCGTCGGTTTCGGCTTTCAGCTTCGTTACCACCTCGACCGGGTCGCCACGTTCCAGGCGGGAGTTCCAGTCGACGGACTCCAAGGTGCGCGAGAACACGACCTTGGGCATGTCGCGCCAGATGTGAGCGAAGTCGACGATCAGGGGCGTGGCGTCCGGGGACTTGTCGGCGGTCGGCCAGTACGCGGACATCAGTTCGTAGAGCCGCCGGCCGTAGAACGACAAGGCGGTCTCCCGCTCGAAGTCGTTCCAGTACTGGTGAAGTTCGTCGCTCGGCTCGGACCAGTCGATTTTGCCGTGCGCATCGGCGATGTACCCGTCCACCGACACGTTGAAGCCATAGATGAGTTTGCCCATACAGATCAGACTGCCCTGGAGGGCAAAACTGATCGCCACTCAACCCGTCCGTCGCGGCACTCGACGGACGTAAGGCTTGGGCGGCACGGGAAACCAGGGGAAGTCGTGATCACATTCCTCCGCGTCGGCGGCCGTGCCTGATGCCGGATGCTTTCAAGGCGCCACCAGCAGAAGCCTGTTTCCTCAGGACATTTCGATTATTGCGCCGGTCAGCGAGCGCCTCGGAACCGCCGCGGAGGCGGACACCTCGGAGCGGACGTGCGGCAGGGTGAGACTGATGACCACGGTCGCGGCGATGAAGGCGAGGGCCAGCCACCAGCCGAGATCGAAGTCGGGCACCGAAGCGGTGGGCCCCAGGGCGGTCACCAGGATGGCCACGCCCAGCGCCGAGGCCACCTGCCGACCGGAATTGACGAGCGCCGAACCCGTGGCAGCGCGTGCCGGCGGCAGGGCGGTCGCGCCGGCGGCCATGAGAGTGCTCAGCGTCAGTCCGACCCCGATTCCGCTGAGCAGCATGCTGGGTAGCAGATCGGTCACGTAATGTGGCGCGGCCCTGGCGAAGACGATTCGCCAAACCAGCGAGGCGGCGAACAGCGCGCTTCCGATCGCGGCCACCGGGCCCGGACCGATGCGGTGGACGAGACGGGCGGACCCGAAGGTGACGACCGGCACCAGGGCCGGACTGGGCGCCATCGCGAGACCGGTGCGCAACACGCTGTAGTGCCAAATATTTTGACACCAAAGCGAGTTCGACAGAAGCATGATGGCGAAGGCGGCGCCGAAGCAGAAGAACGCAAGGTTGGCGATGGCGAAATTTCGGATCTTCAGCAGCGGCAGTTCGAGCAGCGGGTGCGGGTGCCGCGTCGTCCGCCACAGGAACCCCGCCGTTCCCAGCATGGCGAGCGCCGCCAACGCGACCGTGCCTGCCGAGACCCATCCCCAGATGGGTGCCTGCACCAGCGCACCGGTCAGGGCGGCCACCGCGACGATCAATAGGGCGCTGCCGACGAGGTCGGGCAATCGCTCGTCGCGGCGGGCCGGTTCGAACGGCAGCACACGGCGGCCGAGGAGCCACGCCGCAAGCCCGACAGGCAGGTTCACCAGGAATACCCACCGCCAGCTGAAGGTGACCAGGACCCCGCCGAGCACTGGCCCGCAGACCGCGGCCAGCCCGCCGACGGCCGCCCAGCCACGGGCCGCGTTGGTACGACGATGCGGTTCCACCGACGCCATCAGCAAGGCCAGGGATGTCGGCAGTTGCGCGGCGGCGCCGACGGATTGCAGGACGCGGGCGGCCACCAGGATGGCGAGATTGGGCGCAACGGCGCAGGCCAGCGAGGCGACAGTGAACACCGCGACGCCCCAAAGGAAAACCCTTCGCTGTCCGAACCGGTCACCGAGGCGCCCCGCCGGAATCAGCAGTGCGGCCAGCCCGATGGCGTACGCGTTGAGCACCCAGGAGGCGGCGGACAAGGAGTTGCCGAAGCCGCGCCCGATGCCCACCAGGGCGACGTTGACAATCCAAAGGTCCAGGTTCGACATGAACACCGCCGCCACGACCACGGCGGACATGATCCACCGCGCGGCTGCATGGTTTGATTTCCGGACCATCACAGGCAGCAGACTAGCGGCCCCACGGTTTGATATGCAAACCTAGGGCGTATGTCCGTGCGTGCCGCCCAAAACCGAGAACCGTTGCAGACCCCGACGGTCCGGGGCAGGCCCTGCGCGATCGCCGCCGCATTGGAGATCGTCGGGGACCGGTGGTCCCTGCTGATCATTCGGGAGGTCAATCTCGGGCACCACCGCTTCGGCGAGATCGCGCGGAACACCGGCGCCCCACGCGACCGTCTGGCCGCCCGGCTCAAGGAACTCGTCGCCGCTGGTGTCCTCGAGCGCACGACGTACCAAGAGGCGCCGCCTCGCTGCGGCTATTACCTGAGCGAGGCAGGTCGCGACCTGATACCCGTGCTGCAGGTGCTGCGCCAATGGGGTAACCGGTGGGCGGTTGAGCAGCCGCCGATCTCGATGCGTCATCGCGACCACGAGTTGTCGGTCGGTCACACCTGCGACGCCTGTGGGGAGCCGGTCGACTACGCCGAAGTGAGCCGCGTCCGGGTCACCGACGAATGTTGATCCGATGTCCGCGGTGGCCCAGTTCGTCGGCGCCGTGTCGCAGCCTCAGCAAGCGGAAAAACTTGGGCCGCAGGGGAACACGATGAACTCGGTTGGGACAGTGCGGTCCTGACACCGTCGGATGCCGTGGGGGAGAATAAGATGCCAGCCGCAGGAGAAGATCGCACCCTGGCCTATGTCGTCGTGCGCCTTGCCATTGGAGTCAGTCTGCTTGGGCATGGCGTGGTTCGGCTGCCAAAGCTGGGTGCCTTTCACGCTCACTTGATGAGCGAGTTTCAGGCATCGCTGCTGCCTCGGGCGCTGGTCTCCGGGTGCGGCTATGTTTTGCCGTTTGTGGAGTTGCTCAGCGGATTGCTGTTAGTGGCCGGCGCAATGACGCGTATGGCCGCGGTGGCGGGCAGCTGCGTCATGATGATCCTGATCTTCGGCGCGACGTCGATTGAACGTTTCGACCTTATCGCCGATCAGCTCGTTCACACGATCTTTCTCGCTGCGGTCATTGCGTTCCGCGGCGACAACAGATACTCCCTAGACCGGCTGCTATCGCGACGCCGACAGCTCAACACCGGGCCCTCAGGGACTTAGAAGAGCCAGCCATTGATGGTGCACATCGGAGGAGTTCTTCCGTGCAGAGCACAGTGTCATGAACGCGAGTCTGGAGGCAGGCACCGACAAGCGTTACTTGACGTAATGTCGCTTATCGGTACAGCGATCAGCAGGAGACTTCGAGACGGCGCGCCCGTACTGCACGAATAGCCTCGAGCGTCCCATACCCGGCGCTGCTCGCCATCGCCACGACGCCGCAACTTGCACACGGGGTTCTCGGCAGATCGGGCAGAGCCGATGGCCTCAATCGACGAAACGTAATGAGCCCAGCGCTCCGCCAATGCCGGCCGACCCGCCGGTCGGTGACCCGAAAACCCTTCCGTCCCCTTCCCGCCAAATCGCAGCAATACGTCACTGTGACGAAATGGTCAGTGGCGCAGCGCTATTAACGCGCCGCGCTACACGCGCCGAACACCGCCGAGAACGTCGTTGCTACGAAGCCGCTGACTAACCCGGCCATTCGACGACCAAGCTCAACGCCCTCGCATCGACGACATTCGCCGTTCCGCTAGCGGACCGCCCACCACCGTCGTCGGCACGCCGCAGCCCGCCGCCCCACTATCAAGGATTTACCGCTCACCACCATCCCCGCGGCAACCACGCCCGGTCCGCTCAGCCATGGACAATACGTCACTGTGACTAATTGTCTTGTCGCACACGCTCCTTGGTGTGGATGAGCATCTGAAGAATGCCGCGGTTACGAAGCGGCGTACGAAGCCAACTTTTCAGCGATGACGGTGACCGACATGCTCGCATCGGTTGCGACCGCGTTCACGAACTGTTCGGCGTCGTCGATGTCAAAGTCACCCAGTTGGATTCCGTTGATGTACAGGAAAGTCCATGCCGACGCCCACGCGGTGCGCTTGTTGCCATCGGCAAGCGCGTGGTTGCGCGCAAGCGATTGCATCAGCGCGGCCGCCTTGGACAGGTGGTCGGGATACGCGTCAATGCCGAAGACGGTCGCGCGGGGCCTCGCAACGGCCGCGTCGAGAAGGCCGTAATCGCTCACTGTGAGGACCTCTCCGACAGCCGCCGCGCCGGCGGTGAGGACGTCATCGCGGTCGAGAAATTCGGTCACGCCAAACGCTGGTTGAGTTCGGCCGACCTCGCCGCGACGATTTTCGCGGCCTCAGCGACCCGGCGCTTGTGCTCACTGGCCGCCGAAAGAATCGCCTGGTGGGCGAACGCACGGAGAGACAGGTCATCGCCCGCGGCCGCAATTCGGATGGCCTCGAGTTCTTCGTCGGTGAACGAGATATTCAGCGAAGGCATGCGCCTATGGTACTGCATTTGGTACTAAATTTAGTACCGGTGATCGCTGTGTGCGCGTTGCACCTAACCTGACGCCACCACCGAGGCGGAGCTCCACGGCGCCACGCGTTCCGACGAAGCCGTCGTCTCCGGAAGGTCGTCACTGACGTCCCAAGTCGCCGAAAGTCGGCCGACGCCCAGCGCGATCGCGCAGTGCATGCCGAGTTCAACGAGCTGGTCTTCGTTGAAGTGCTCGCGCAGCTCTTCATAAACCGAGTCATCGATGGCGAGATGGTCGGTGGCGAACAGCTCCGCGAAGTGCAGGGCGGATTGCTCGGCGGCCGATAGGTTTTCGGCCTCGGCCGGGCGTTCCAGCGAGCAGACCGCGTCGTGGTCGAGGCCGTCGTCGATGGCGCTCTGGTAACGCACCGCGATGCAGCTTCGGCATTGGTTGAAGAACGCGATGCGCAGCCGCACCAGTTCGAGCAGCCGGGGCGGCAGCGTGCCATTAGTGCGCAGCGCCGCGGTCAGCGAGCCCAGCGCCTCGGCCACCGCGGGCAGGCGACCCATGATGGCGGCGACGCCAAGGTTGATCCGATCCCCTTGACCGAGATCTTGGATCGGCACTGCGGCGAACGCGCCCGAAGGCTGGATTCGTGTCACGTCATCATCTCCCGTTCCGACTCGAGCTGGATTCCTTGGAGTATGGCGGCCTAGCGATCCGGGTGCCACTCCCCTCGCGTGGCTCCTTGGGGCAGCTTGGTCAGTGCCTCAAAGGCCTCCGTGAAAATCGTGGCGATGGCGCGGTCGTCGGCGGTGGCGATTGGATCCTTGTTCAGCAGCACGCGCTGCACGCCAATGCCGAGGAGCAGGGCGGCGACCATGTCGGCGCGAAGTCGGGGTTGGTCGGCCTTGATCCTGCGAGACAGATTGCGGGTCAGGCCGGTCTCGAGCTGTTCGTTAAGGCGCGCGACGACGTCAGGGTCGCCGCTGGAGCGCAGCAGCGCAAACAGGGGGGCGTCGACGTCTCGGCGTGCGCGCAGCACCCGTTCGATCATGGCGCGACCAATCACGTCGTCCGGGGAGCGCCGCACCGCTTCAACATTGTCCGAAATGTCGGTGGCTTCCGTGAAGAGCTGTTCCTTGGAGCCGAAGTATCGACGGATCAGCATCACGTCAACGCCAGCTTGGGCCGCGATCGCCCGCAGCGAGGTCGCCCGATACCCGTTGCGCAAGAACTGTTCACGTGCCGCAGTTAGCAGCCGCGCCCGGGTAGCCGCGGCATTGCGCCGCGGCGGATTCGCGCCGGAACTCACGTCGTCGACAGTGGACTTCATCCCACCTCCATCCGAATTTATCTACAACTGTAGACATGTTCGAGCCGCCGGACTAGACTCGGCTATGTCTACGATTGTAGACATATATCGAGCGTAACCAGGCCGCGCCTGGTTGCTAACCGCTCACAAGACCGCGCCCTGAAAAGCACACATTGTCAGGAGAATCCATCGTGGCCGGAGTAATGCTCGTCAAACAACGAGTCACCAGCGTCGAGCAATGGAACACCGTGTTCCGCGATCCGGAGCTCGACGCCGTGCGCCGCGAGCACGGCCTGGTCGTCACCGGAACCTACGTCGACGCCGACGACGCCAACACCGTCGTCGTGGTCATGGACATGCACGACGTGGACAAGGCACGTCAATTCGCTACGTCACCGGAACTGGCGGCGGCCCGCGAACGGGCCGGCGCGATCGGCGCACCCGATGGCGTCTGGTACGGGGCGCAACAGATCCGGTGAAAGGAGCCGGCTCATGAACGGGCAACACGACCTCGGTGGCATCCAGTCGTTCGGACCACCGAGGCGCGAGCACAACGAGCCGGCATTTCACAACCCATGGGAAGGTCGGGTCGAAGCGATGACGATGATATTACTGATGCGCGGCCTCTTCGGCGGGGGCGGTGCTCTGCGCCACGCGATGGAGAGTCTGCCGCCGCTGCGCTACTTGGTAGACAGCTATTACGAACGCCACCTCGACGGGCTGGAATCGCTGTTGGTGGACCGCATGCTCTTAAGTGCGGAGGAGATCCGTGTTCGCGCCGCACGGCTTGCCGCCGATGCTAGTGCGCCGCCACAACGCGAGCACATCCCAGTAGCCGACGTGCTGGAAGCCACGATGACCGGTGGTGGCGCACCGACCAACCGCCGCGACATTGACCGCACGCCGCGGTTTGCGTTGGGCGACGCGGTAATTGCCATCAACATGCACCCGCGGGGTCACACCCGGCTGCCTCGCTACGTCCGTGGCCGTCCCGGCACGATTGTGCGCGTTCACCCGGCGGCCGTCTTTCCCGACACCGACGCTCGCGGTCAAGGAGAGCACCCTCAACACGTCTACACCGTGCGCTTCGACAGCCACGACCTGTGGGGAGCCACAGCCGAGCAAAACGAAGAGATATACGTCGGGCTATGGGAAGCGTATTTGGAGGCGGCATGAGCGACCACCATGATTCCCGGCGACCGGATCCGGCCTTACGGGCAGAGACGATCGAATCCCTGCTGCTTGAAAAGGGATTGGTTCCACCGGGGGCAATTGACGCGGTCGCCGACATGCTCGAACACGACATCGGCCCCCTCAATGGCGCGCGAGTCGTCGCTCGCGCCTGGAGCGACCCGGACTACAAAGACCTACTGCTACGGGACGGCAATGCCGCGATTGAAGCAGCCGGCCTCAAGCTGGGCACCGAACTGATCGTGGTTGAAAACACCGATCGGGTCCACAACGTCATAGTGTGCACACTGTGTTCCTGCTATCCGTGGACCATACTTGGCCTCCCGCCCGACTGGTACAGGTCCCCGGAGTACCGGTCCCGCGTCGTAATCGAACCGCGCGCGGTGCTCGCCGAATTTGGCCTGCACCTGAGAGATTCGACTCAGATCCGCGTATGGGACTCCAACGCCGAAACCCGCTACTTGGTACTGCCACAGCGACCACCGAACACCAGGGGATGGAGCATGGAGGCGCTGACGCGACTTGTTAGCCGCGACGCCATGGTCGGCGTCGCGGTCGTGTCGGCGCCCGCCTAAGCGTCGAAGGGTTCCCCGTCGAAGCGCTCGCGGGTGGCGAACTCGGAGACCGGCCGTCGTCGCAGCTTCGTCACCCGGCGCACCGGTTTACCCAGCGGCACCACCGCGGCAATCGCGTACGAGTCGGGCATGCCGAGAAGCTCTTTGACGCGCGGCTCCTCGGCGACGGCAATTGTGGTCAGCACGCCGCCGTAGCCCTCGTTGCGCGCGGCCAGCAGCACGTTCCACACGAACGGGTAGACCGAGGCTCCGGGCACCACGCCGATGCGATCGAGGTTCTGATCGGTGGCCGCGACGACCGAGAGATCCAGACAAATAACGAGCACCACCGGAGCGTCGCGGATCGGGGCCGACATCTGCGCGGGCGGCTCGGTCGCCTCGATGGTCGACGGGTCGACGCCCGTCGGTTGCAAGGGATTCCACGGCGTCTCACCGTTGGCGAGTTGTGCGGCGTACCGCCGTGCGGCGGGAAGTCCGAGCTCGGCCAGCGCAGCCCGGGTGTCCTTGTCTCGCACCACGATGACGCGCACGCCCTGCCGATTGCCGCCGGACGGCGCGAAGCGGGCATTGTCGAGAATCCGTTCGAGCACCTTGTCGGGAAGCGGGTCGTCGGTGTATTCGCGGACCGCGGGCGTCGACCGCATGACGTCGTAGAGCTCCATACAAGCCATCGTGCCGCATGGGGTCAGGCGGCGTCGTGGAAGATCAACCCGAGCGTGCACCGGTGACCGGTGCGGACCACCGAGACCCCGTGCCGCACGGGCGCGGCAGACCATGCCCGCGTCGAGCGGACCGGCCGTTCCCTGGTGGTGAAGATGTAGCCGTGCCCGTGCGGCAGCGTGGTGGCGGTTCCACGCGATTGCGCCCGGGGTCGCTGCTCGACGAGCAGGAATTCGCCGCCGCTGTGCGTCACGCCCGGCTCGGTAAGGTTGATGACGGCCTGAAGCGGAAAGACGAGGTCCCCGTACAGGTCTCGGTGCAGCGCGTTCCAATCGCCCGGCCCGTATTTGAGCAACAACGCGGTGGGTTTGGTTTGGCCGGCGCGATGGCACATGTCGAGCCACTCGTCGAGTGTGTCGGGCCAGGGCGGGTCGCGTCGCAGCTTCGTCCACCAGTCGCGCGCGATCGGCAACAACCGGGGATAGAGCGCCTGCTTCAGCTCGTCGATGGGGTGCGGGTAGGGCCGCTTGAAATAGCGGTACTCGCCTTGCCCATAACGGTGGCGCCCCATGTCGACGGTGGCGCGGAATCGACTGTCGTCGGGATAGAGATCGAGCACGGCTGCGCATTCCCTTGGGGTCAGCAGCTGCGGAAGCAGCGCGCCGCCAAGCTCATTCATGTCGGCGGTGACCGCGTCCCAGTCCGCGGCGTTCACCCTCCGATCCCATTTCGACGGCATCAGAACAATCTGCCGGCCGCCGCGGGCACCGGCGCCTCTAGATCTAGCAGGAATCGTTTTCGCTTCAGGCCGCCAGCGTAACCGGTGAGGGCGCCGTTCTTGCCGACGACGCGGTGGCACGGGACGACGATGCTCAACGGGTTGCGTCCCACCGCCTGACCAACTTCGTACGCGGTGTAGCCGTCAGTCAGCGTCGCGGCCAGCTCGCCATAGGTGGTGGTCTCGCCGTAGCCGATGCCGGGCAACAAGTCCCAGACTCTTCTCTGACGGGCATCGCCATTCAGGGCGCAGGGGACTTCGAACCGAGTCCGTTCTCCGGCGAAGTATTCTCCCAGCTGATCGGCGGCGCGCCGGAAGAGTTCGTCGACGACCGGTGGCACCGACCGACCGAGAGCGTCGGCAGCGGGTGGGTGCCAATGATGCCGGAAGTACACACCGGTGAGGGCGTCGCCGTCCGCGGCCAGTGTCAGCTCCCCGAGGGGGCTATCGATCACCGTGTGTCGGGTGTGCATCGTTCAACCTCCTTTCCTGGTAGACGACGGGCGGCTGGAATACGTGAGACCGCATCTCGGTGTCTCACATCTGGGGCCGGCCCCGCGTCTTCACAATGAGAGTGCGGATTGTCACGGAGGAAATGGCATCGGGATGAATGTCGATCGGCACGTCAAGCCACCTTTCGAGGCTGTCGTGGCTCGACACGGCGCCACGGTGTGGCGGGTCGTCCGCGCGGTGATCGGGCACGTCGACGCCGATGACGCCTGGTCGGACACGTTCTTGGCCGCCTTGAAGGCCTACCCGCAGCTGCCCGCCGACGCCAACGTCGAAGCGTGGCTGGTGACCATCGCACACCGTAAAGCCATTGACATCGCGCGCGGTGCCGCGCGACGGGCCGCCCCCGTCGCCGATCCGCCCGACTCCCCCGCCGCCGAGCGGGCCGACGCGCACGATCTCGACCTGGACGCCGCGGTGAGCGCGCTGCCACCCAAACAGCGCCAGGCCGTCGCGTACCACTATCTGGCCGGCCTGCCCTACGCCGAGATCGCGGTGATCCTCGACAGCAGCGTCGACGCTGCTCGCCGGGCCGCCGCCGACGGTATCGCCACCCTCCGCCGCACCTATCCCCGCATCGATACGACAAGGAATCATGAATGACCGCAATGGATCTCACCCAGCACTATCCGGTCGATCGCGATCGGCTCCGGCGCCTGCACGCACGCCTGGAAAGGGACGCCCAGGCCGGCGATCTGCTCGACATCGCCTATCGCACAGTGGACTCCGACGTCGGACCGCTACTGTTGGCGGCCACCCCCCAGGGGCTGTTGCGGGTGGCGTTCGCCAACGAAGACCGCGACAGCGTGCTGCAGAACCTCGCGGAGCGCATCAGTCCGCGCGTGCTCGAATCGCGCCCACGGCTGGACCCTTTCGCGCAACAACTCGACGAATACTTCACCGGCCGCCGCCACAAGTTTGACGTCGCGCTGGACTGGTCGCTTTCACAAGGTTTTCGGCGCACGGTGCTGGAACACCTCAACGCCGACGTCGCCTACGGCAACACCGCGAGTTACGCCACCTTGGCCCGACTGTCCGGTTCCCCCAAGGCCGTCCGCGCCGTCGGCACGGCGTGCGCGACGAACCCGATCCCTATCTTCGTGCCGTGTCATCGGGTGATCCGGTCCGACGGAGCCGTGGGCGCCTACCGCGGCGGCCCGACCGCCAAGCGCGTCCTGCTCGACCTGGAACGGAACCAAGCCTAGCCGCGAAAGTGCAACTGCCGGCACGTTTCTCGAGTGGACGCGTCCGTAGTTGCACTTTCGCGACCAATCAAAGCGGCGACCAGTGCACCACCTTCGTGGTGGTCATCTCGTCGAGCAGCTCCGGACCGAAGCCGAAGCCGGTGCCGCTGGCCCGGCGCGGCTCGGACGCTCCTCCGGGGGCTCCCCCGAATACGTTGTTGATCTTTACGGTGCCGACCGGGAGGCTGCGCCACGCCTCCTGCGCGTGCGCCATGTCTCCGGTCAGCACCGTGGCGGCGAGGCCGAAGCGGTCGTCGGCGGCCTCGGCCAAGGCCGCGGCGAAGTCGGGCACCATGCGCACCGGCGCGATCGGACCAAACGTCTCCTCGCGCAGCACCAGCATGTCCGGCGCGCAGTCCGTCAGCACGGTCGGCGGATAGAACGAACCCGGTCCCGGACGCGGTTCGCCGCCCGCCAGGACGTGGGCGCCGCGTCGCACCGCGTCCTCGACGTGGGCGTGCACGTGCTCGCGGTGGCCCTGGTCCACTAACGGCCCGATCCTTTCGGCCCACGCCAAGGCCTCGTCGACCAACGCATCGACGAACTCGTCGGCGATCGGCTGGACCACATACACGCGCTCGACCGACACACAGATCTGACCCGCGTTGGCGAAGGCGCCAAGTGCCGCCTGGCCAGCCGCCCAGCGGGGATCGACGTCCGCGTCGACGATTAGGGCGTCGTTTCCGCCGTTCTCCAGCAGCGCCTTGGCGCCGCGTTCCACGCAGGCCCGGGCGATCTCCCGGCCGGTCGCGCTGCTGCCGACGTGCGCGACCACGTCGACGCGCTCCGACTCGGCCAACCGCGCACCGACCGTGCCGTCGCCGTCGACGATTTCGAGCACGCCCTCGGGCAGACGCGCGGCCAGCAGCTCGGCGAACCGCCGACCGGTCCCCGGGCAGCGCTCACTGGGCTTGTGGACCACGGTGTTTCCGGTGACGAGCGCCGCGCCGAGCAGTCCGGCGGCCACCGCGACGGGGTCGTTCCAGGGCGTGAGCACCGCGACGACACCGCGCGGCTGCGGGATCATCAGATCGGTTGCCGACCAATCGCCCTGCAGGCTGCGCCCGCGATGCAACGGGCCGAGTTGGGCGTACTGCAACAGGGTGCCCACCCCGGCCTCCACGCCACCGCGAGCGTCGTCGCCCAGTTTCCCCGTTTCCCGCTCGTTCAGTTCGGCGAGTTCGTCGGCGGCACCGCGGACGTCGGCCGCGGCCGCCGCGATGGCCTCGGCCCGGTCGGCGGGCGCCGTGCGCGCCCAGCCGGCGGCGGCATCCGCGGCGCGCCGCACCGCATCGTCACAGTCCGACGGCTCGGTGACGGGCACCTGCGTCACTTGGTCGCCGGTGCGGGGATCCAGGACGTTGATGACCTTGGTCATGGTCGAAGCCACGACCCCGTTTACCCTCTCGGTGCGCGGGCCAATCAGTTCATGACCACGTCTTGTATGGTCGGCGCACTGGAGCGGAGGGCACGGGATGGCAAAAACCCACGCCGGCAAGGCCTTCACGTCGCGGCATGTGTTGGATCCCGGCCTGCGCAAGGCGGCCCACTTCTTGCCCCGCGGATACGCCCTGCAGCGCGGCTACCGGGTGCAACGCGCGCTGATGAACCTGATGGGCAACGCGGGCCGGCTGCGAAATGTCCCGGTGGCCACCGTCAACGAGCACGTCACGGTTCGCCTGCACCGTCCCGTCGGCCTTCCCCATCCGGCGCCGGCGATGCTGTGGATCCACGGTGGCGGCACGATCATGGGACATGCCGCGCAGGACGACAAGTTTCTACGCAGGCTGTCACACCTCACCGGTGTCGCGGTGGCCGCGGTGGAACACCGGCTGGCGCCGGAGCACCCTTATCCGATCCCGGTCGAGGACTGCTACGCGGCGTTGCGGTGGTTGGCGCGCCAACCGTGGGCCGACTCGGACCGCGTCGCCGTCGGCGGGGCCAGTGCCGGTGGGCATTTCGCGGCCGCGGTTGCACAGCGGGCGCACGATCGCGGCGACGTCAACCTCGCGTTCCAGATGCTGGTCTACCCGATGCTCGACGACCGCACCGGCGCCGGGCACGACGGCCACAAGCGGCTGATGTGGACCGAAACCGACAATCAGCTGGCGTGGCGGTGGTACCTCAATGGCGCGGATCCTCGCGAGGCGGCGCCGGCCCGTCGAGAAGACCTCTCGGGCCTGCCGCCGGCCTGGATCGGCGTCGGGACGCTGGACCTGTTCTACGAGGAGTGCTTGGACTACGGGCGGCGCCTGCGGCAGGCCGGGGTGCCCGTCCACGAAGAGATCGTCCCGGGCGCGTTTCACGCGTTCGATCAGATCGCGGACAAGGCGCCGATTTCGGTGAAGTTCTTCGCCAGTCAGTGCGCTCACCTGCGCGCGGCCCTCGCTCCGCACGGCTAGTTGACTGCAAAGTTTGCGTATCGTGCAACGATGAGTGTCATGCGCAATCAGTGCCACCCTATGGGTCTTCGCGAGCGACGTCGTCGCCAGACGAGCGCGGACATCCGCGACGCCGCGGTGCGCCTGACGACCAGCCGCGGTTTCGACAAGGTGACCATCGAGGAGATCTGCGTCGAGGCGGGAATCTCGACGCGGACGTTCTTCAACTACTTCCCCACCAAGGAATCGGCAATCGCCTACGGCCCCTCCGACCTGCCCCCGGAGCTGGCCGAAGATTTCGTCGCGGCCGGGCCGGCACCGTATCGGGTGATCCTGGCGGAGCTGATCACGCTGGCGGCGCACCATCTCCGCGACGTGCCCCCACGACGCGAACAGGCCGTCGGGATGCTCGAGCTCGCCAAGACCAGCCCCGCCGTCATGGCCGCCTTTCTCGCCGAGCTGGAGCGGTTCCAGAACCAGCTGACCGACATCGTCGCCCGCCGCCAGGCGATGCGGCCGGAAGACGAGATACCCGCCTTGATCGCCGCGCTGGCGTTGACCGCCGTGCGGTCGGGCATCGAGCGCTGGGCCAGTGGCGTGCCGAAGGATTCCGACGACACCCCGATGCCCTACGTCGAACGCGCGGCCGCGCTGGTCAACAGCATCTTCGCGAAGTGAGCCCGGATAGTTAGCTAGATCACTTTTTTGCACTGTCTGCAAACTCTGCAGGCGATGTACTATGCTTTGGTGGCATCAGGCGGGGGTTCGACGATGCAGGGCAGATTTCCAGGGGCCCGACGGCTCAGACCGTACAGATCGCGGCGGGTCATGAACTTCGTTGTGGCGCAACGTAATGCGGTGATCACCTAGCGGGTGATGCGGCACCGTTGATTGACCAGGAGAGGAATCCACGCAGGTGCAGCTATCCAGGATCGTGCGCAACGCGTGGTTGCCGCTGTTGATCGTCGCGGTGGTGGTGATCGGCGGGTTCACCGTGGCGCGGGTCAAGACGTTCTTCGCTGCCAACGACACCGGCGTCATGACCAGCCCCCGGCAGGACGATTCCAAGCCGTTCAAGCCCAAGGTCGTCAAATACGAGATCTTCGGTTCGGCCAGCCACGCCAACGTCAACTACCTCGATCTGTCCGCCGACCCGAAACGCGTCGACGACGCGCCGCTGCCCTGGACGCTGGTCCTGAGCACGACGGCCCCGTCGGTGTTCCCGAACCTTTCTGCCCAAAGCGACGGTGACCGCCTCGGTTGTCGCATCACGATCGACGACGAAGTGAAGGACGAGAACATAACCAACGGCGTGCACGCCCTGACCTTTTGCTTGGTGAAATCCGCATGAGCGCAAGCACCGAACACCCGACCGATACCCTTCCGGTCGCCAGACACGCGGAGCGCCCGGCGATCCCGCGAATCATCCGAAAGTTCGCCCTGCCAATCGTTCTCGGCTGGATCGCGATCATCGCGGTGCTCAACACGATCGTCCCGCAGCTGGACGAGGTCGGGAAGATGCGCTCGGTGTCGATGAGCCCGGACGACGCGCAGTCGGTCATCGCGACCAAACACATGGGTGACGTGTTCCACGAGTACAAGTCCAACAGCTCGGTGATGATCGTCCTCGAGGGCCAAAACCCGTTGGGCAACGACGCGCACGCCTACTACGACCAGATGGTCAAAAAGCTGGACGCCGACACCAAACACGTCGAACACGTCCAGGACATGTGGAGCGATCCCTTGAGTGGGGCCGGCGTCCAGAGCAATGACGGCAAGGCCGCCTATGTCCAGGTCTACCTCGCGGGCAACCAGGGCGAGGCCCTGGCCAACGAGTCGGTCGAGGCCGTGCAGAACATCGTCAAGAGCCTGCCGGCGCCCAACGGGGTCAAGGCCTACGTCACCGGGCCCGCCGCCGTGCAAGCGGATCAGCACATCGCCGGCGACCGCAGCCTGCAGGTGATCACGACCGTCACGTTCGTCGTGATCATCGCGATGCTGCTGATGGTCTACCGGTCCATCATCACGGTGCTGCTCACGTTGGTGATGGTGGTGCTCGAACTCTCCGCGGCGCGCGGCATGGTGGCGTTCCTCGGCTACTACAACATCATCGGGCTGTCCACCTTCGCCACGAACCTGTTGGTGACGCTGGCAATCGCGGCCGCGACCGACTATGCGATCTTCCTGATCGGCCGATATCAGGAGGCCCGGTCGGTCGGCGAATCGCGAGAAGACGCGTACTACACCATGTTTGGCGGCACCGCGCACGTGGTGGCCGGCTCCGGCCTGACCATCGCCGGCGCGACGTTCTGCCTGCACTTCACCAACCTGCCCTACTTCCAGACGCTGGGCATCCCATTGGCCATCGGCATGGTGGTCGTCGTCGCGGCAGCTCTCACGCTCGGCCCCGCGGTGATCTCGGTGGCGTCGCGGTTCCGCCAGACGCTGGAGCCCAGGCGGGCGCAGCGGACCCGCGGCTGGCGCAAGGTCGGGGCCGTCGTCGTCCGGTGGCCCGGCCCCGTTCTGATCGTGACGATCGCGATCGCACTCATCGGCCTGCTGACCCTGCCCGGCTACCGGACCAATTACAACGACCGCAAATACCTGCCCGCCGATCTGCCGGCGAACGCCGGTTATGCGGCGGCGGACCGGCACTTCTCGAACGCCCGGATGAACCCCGAGCTGCTGATGATCGAAAGTGACCACGACCTACGCAATTCCGCCGATTTCCTGGTCATCGACAAGATCGCCAAGTCGATCTTCCGGGTGCCCGGAATTTCGCGCGTGCAGGCGATCACCCGTCCGCAGGGCACTCCGATCGAGCACACCTCGATCCCGTTCCAGATCAGCATGCAGGGCGTCACCCAGCAGATGAATCAGAAGTACCAAGCGGATCAGATGGCCGACATGCTGCACCAGGCCGACATGATGCAGACGACCATCGACAGCATGGAAAAGATGCAAAGCATCACCGCGCAGATGGCCGACGACATGCACGTGATGGTCAGGAAAATGCATGACATGACCATCGACATCCAGGAATTGCGCCAGCACATGGCCGATTTCGAGGACTTCTTCCGGCCGATCCGCAGCTACTTCTACTGGGAGAAGCACTGCTACGACATCCCGGTGTGCTTCTCGATTCGGTCGGTGTTCGACGCCCTCGACGGCATCGACACGATGACCGACGACATCCAGAGCCTGTTGCCGATCATGGATCATCTCGACACGCTGATGCCCCAGATGGTGGCGCTGATGCCCTCCATGATCGAGAACATGCGGGCCATGAAAACGACGATGCTGACCATGTATTCGACCCAGAAGGGCCTGCAGGATCAGCAGAACGAGGCACAGAAGAACTCCAACGCCATGGGCAAGGCGTTCGACGCCTCCAAGAACGACGACTCGTTCTACCTGCCCCCGGAGACGTTCAACAACGCCGAGTTCAAGAAGGGCATGAAGAACTTCCTTTCGCCCGACGGCCACGCCGTGCGGTTCATCATCAGCCATGACGGCGATCCCATGACGCCAGAGGGCATTTCGCACATCGACGCGATCAAGAAGGCCGCTTACGAATCGCTCAAGGGAACGCCGCTGGAGGGCTCCAAGATCTACCTCGGCGGCACCGCGGCCACCTACAAGGACATGCAGGACGGCAGCAACTATGACCTGCTGATCGCCGGAATCGCCTCGCTGTGCCTGATTTTCATCATCATGCTGATCATCACGCGCAGCGTCGTCGGCTCGGCCGTGATCGTGGGCACCGTCCTGATCTCGCTGGGCGCATCCTTTGGACTCTCGGTCCTCATCTGGCAACACCTGATCGGCATCGAACTGCACTGGATGGTGCTGGCGATGTCGGTCATCATCCTGCTGGCCGTCGGGGCCGACTACAACCTGCTGCTGGTGGCCCGGTTCAAGGAGGAGATCCACGCCGGCCTGAACACGGGCATCATCCGCGCGATGGGAGGGACCGGGTCGGTGGTCACGTCGGCGGGCCTGGTGTTCGCGTTCACGATGATGACGATGGCGGTCAGTGAACTCACGGTCATCGGCCAGGTCGGCACCACGATCGGCCTCGGCCTGCTCTTCGACACGCTGATCGTGCGGTCATTGATGATGCCGTCGATCGCCGCGCTGCTGGGCAAGTGGTTCTGGTGGCCGCAACGGGTGCGGCAGCGGCCGCTGCCTGCGCCGTGGCCCACGCCGGCGAAGGAGCGCGAATCGTTCGCGGTGGCGCCCTGAACTAGGGAGCGAGTCGCCGAGCCTGCGCACAGCGCGTGCTTGGCACCAATTCTCTAGCGCTGGGCGCAGTCTCGGCGAGAGGCTAGGTCACCCACTCGGGCTGCTGGCTGGCGTCGACCACGGAGAAGTCCTTGTGTGCCAGGCCCGCGGTGGTGCCGCCGTCGACCACGAACTCCGAGCCGGTCGAGTAGCTGGACTCGTCGCTGGCCAGATACACCACGAGACTGGACACCTCCTTCGGCTCGCCGATCCGGCCCACCGCGGTATTGAAGATGTCTTCGGGGACCCACTCGGTCATCGGCGTCTTGATGAGCCCGGGATGAATCGAGTTGACCCGGATTCCGCTGGGCCCCAGTTCCAGTGCGGCCGACTTGGTCAACCCGCGGACCGCGAATTTGGTTGCGGTGTACCCATGGCAACCGATGGTGCCGGCCATGCCTTCGATCGAGGAGATGTTGATGATCGATCCCCGTCCCGCTTCCTTCATGGGTTTCACCACGGCGCGGATGCCGAGGAACACTCCCGTGAGGTTGATGTCGAGGATGCGTTGCCACTCCGAGAGCTCGTAGTCCTCAAACGTGCCGATGTTGATGATGCCGGCGTTGTTCACCAGGACGTCGACCCCGCCGAACTCGGTCACGGCGGTGGCCACCGCGGCTTCCCACTGTTCGGGTTTGGTGACGTCCAGATGCACGTAGCGAACGGTGTCGCCGAGCTCGGCCGCGACGGCCTTGCCCTCGTCGTCGAGGATGTCGCCGAACACCACCTTGGCCCCCTCGGCGACCAGGGTCCGCACGTGTGATGCGCCCATCCCCCGAGCCCCGCCACTGACGAGCGCGACCTTCCCCGCCAACCGTTCTGCCACTGTGCGTCTCCTGTCATCCGGTGCGTTTTTTGCACCATACAGACGCACACAGATGTATGACCAGGGCCGCGACGCGTCGCGATCCCCGCAGTCGCGACCCGACGAACGCCGTTACTTGCTGGGCTTGCTCGCCGGGTGCTTTGCGGGGCAGTAATCCGCGGTAGCCGCGGCGACGAACATTTGGGCTTGGCCCTGGTTCAGCCGATGCGAGCCGGTCAGTTGGTCTATCTCGTCCTTCTGGCTGTAGCCGGCGTCGAGGTCTTTGCACATGACCTGGGCCGCCTTCACGTCCATTGCCGGGCCACCGAGGTCGACGCCATGCGCCTGCAGGTATTCCGTAAAGTCCTGGTCCGTCTGGTCGGCGCGCGCGACGCTCGACGGAGCCAGCATGAGAGTGGCCAGCGCACCGAGCGCGCAGGCAGAAATCTTCCCA
Organism: Mycobacterium sp. E2327; assembly: GCF_001672675.1. Lineage (NCBI taxonomy): Bacteria > Bacillati > Actinomycetota > Actinomycetes > Mycobacteriales > Mycobacteriaceae > Mycobacterium > Mycobacterium sp. E2327. The sequence continues at coordinate 16,320 of NZ_LZKE01000119.1, read as the reverse complement.
ACAATCCGGTGCTGCTTCATCGTTCCCCCATCACATTCAAGGCTCGACACCTAGTTCGGATTGACCCAAACCGCTGAAATTACACGTCGGACTGTTTCTAACATTTACCGTGTCTAGCATCGATGATTGCATACGGCAAAGATCATTGCTCGCCAGGTCACGCCCGTCAAGGGCCGACGCACGCCGCGGCCGACGAGGCAGGAAGGTTTACCGGCCGTTGGTCGTTAATTCCGGCTGAATTAAATGCCGCGGGTCACCGTTTCGAAGATCGCTGCGGCGGAAGTGACGGCCTTGTCCGCGTTTCCTTCGTCGTGCAGGAGCATGCGCACGCCGATGCGTCCGGGCCCACCGGCATGCGCCGTGCCCTCGACGCGGAAGGGGCCCACCTTGCCGCGGGACATGAACATCACGTGCCAGCTGATGACCTGAAGCTTCCGGGTGCCGGCGACCTCGGCGGCCAGGTCGGTTGCGGCGGTCTCGAGGACCACGTGCTGAGGCCCGATGTGCAGCGCGGCGTCCGGCGAGGCGAGCTCGGCGCTCAGCGCGGGCAGCACCCAATGCCCGTCGTCGCGCTTGTCGGCCCCGAAGGCCTGCCACAGCGGGGGCAGGTCGGGCGAATCCTCGATCACCAGCTCGGTGCCCGAAACATCCATCTTGCCAAGGCCTTCCGGGGGAACACCGATGACGGCTCCCTGGCCCTCGTTGAACGCAATCACCCGGTCGGGGTTGTCGGCGTCGACGATCTTGCACCGGCCGTAACCCATGGTCCGGCCCTGGTGCACGATGCCGGACCCGACGATCTCGATCCGCGAAACGTCGTAGCCGGGGTCGATGATCTGTACCGACGCGATGACCGGGTTCGGCACCGCGACCATGTCGGTCTGGCATCCCTCCGGCGACGAGATCGCCAACGGCGCCACCATGAGCCCGCCGGCCTCGTTGCGCATGTCGCGGCGAATGGTCACGGTGTCGTCGGTCTCGCCGATGTTCATCGCCGAGTGGTTACGGCCGATGTAGCGATAGCTGAGCAGCCCGGTCCAGCGTCGGTACAACTCGTCGCGGTAGGCGCCGGCGTCGTTGGTCAGCTCTCGGATGTCGCGAAGTTGGTCGCTCACCGTTGATCTCCCTTCGCCGCTTTGCCCCGGCGCACCTGGTTGAACGGCACACCGCGGTCGGCGGCGTACTCGCGCGGAAAGTTCAGGACCCGTTCGCCAATGACGTTGCGCGCCATCTCCGTGGTGCCGCCCCCGATGCTGGCGATCTGACGGCCCAGATATCGCATGCCGATACCGAGCAGCCCCGCGTCATCGTCGACCACGCCGGCCGAACCGGCAATGGCGAGGGCGGTGTCGTTCTCGACGTCGTGCACCTCGGCCATGTCGAGCCTGATGATCGACCCCGCGGCGGGCGGCAAGGATCCGTCGACGACGGCGTGGTAGACGTGCTCGCTCAGTTGCCCGTGCACGGCCCGGTGCACCAGGACGCGGCCCACCATCTCGCGGACGCGTTCGCTGTCCCCTTGCCTGGTGCTGTCGACCAACGACATCAGGTCGATCGAAATGTCCTCGGCCTCAGCGATTCCGGGTCCGCTGGTGTACTCCGAGCCGTCGCCCATGGTGCGGCGCTCGTGGTAAAGCTGTCGTGACGCGACGTCCCAGCCCTTGCCCGGTTCCCCGACGACGGCGTCGTCGCCCACATCGACGTCGTCGAAAAACTCCTCGCAGAATTCGACCGAGCCATTGACCTGGCGGATGCGGTTGATCGTCACGCCGGGGTGTCGAAGCGGCAGCAAAAACATCGTGAGGCCGTTGTGTTTGGGTGCGTCCCAGTCGGTTCGGGCCAGGCACAGCCCGTAGTCGGCGGCGAACGCCCAGGTGCTCCACGTCTTGGCGCCGTTGATGACCCACCGTCCGTCTCGGCGGTCGGCGCGGGTGATCACCCCGGCGAGGTCCGAACCGCCACTCGGTTCGGAGAGCAGCTGGACGAGCACTTCGTCGCCGCGCAGCGCCGCGCCGACGTGGGTGCGCTTCTGCTCCTCGGTGCCCATGTCCAGAATCGTCGCGCAGCAAATGGCGAACGACGGGACGTTGAGCAGCAAGGGCGTCTCGTAGGCGGCCGCCTCGGCGTCGAACGCCTTCTTGTACTCGTAGCTCAGCCCGAGGCCGCCGTACTCGCGGGGAAAGCAAATCCCGGCGAAGCCGCCGTCGTACAACTTGCGTTGCAATTCGCGAGCGCGCCGCCAGGACGCCAGTTCGTCGCGTTCGAGGACCATGGCGTCTTCAGAGTCGAGCCTCGGCAGGTTCGCGGCCAGCCACGCTTTGGCGCGGCCGCGGAATTCTTCGACCGACTCGACGGTCACCGAATTCGCCTGTGCGTCATCGCCGATGGCCTCCTCGGGCTTGTGCTGGGCGACTGTACAGCACCGCTTGACGACTGTACAGGTCGCCTAGGATGCGTTCAGCTTCACCGCGGCGCGAACGAGCGCCTTGAACGCAGCCTCGTCGACCTCGTCGCCCTCGTGGAAATCGATGGCGCGCCGGGTGCTGCCGTCGAGGCTGGAATTGAAGAGGCCCGACGGGTCCGCCAGCGAGGCGCCCTTGGCGAACGTCACCTTGACCACGCTCTTGTAGGTCTCGCCGGTGCAGATCGTGCCGTCGTGGTACCACACCGGGACACCTCGCCACTTCCACTCCTCGACCACGTCGGGGTCGGCCTGCTTGATCAATTCCCGGATGCGAGAAAGCGTTTCGCCGCGCCAATCGCCCAGCTCTTTGATCCTGGCGTCGATTAGCTTCGAGGGAGAGTCCGTCATGTTGCCTTTCCGGTGGTTTCGTCGGGGATGGTGATGGCGATCTTGCCGACGTGTTGGCCGGCACGCATCACCGCCAGCGCCTCGTCCAGCTGCTGCCAGTCAAAGACATGGCTGATGTGGGGCTTGATGCCGGTGGCCGACATCAAATCGCAGAGGGACCGCTGCGACTGCACGCTGCCCACCGTAATTCCGACGATGCGCAGGTTGTTGAGCATCACTTCCGCGACGGAGATGGGCGCCGTGTCGAATCCGCTGAGGACGCCGATCACGGCGACCGTGCCGCCCACCCGCGCCGAGTGCACCGACTTCGCCAGAGTAGCGGGCCCGCCGAGGTCGACGATCAGGTCGGCGCCCTGTCCGCCGGTCAGTCGCTTCACCTCGGTCTCCCAGTCCGGGGTCGCGCGGTAGTTGATGAGATGCGTTGCGCCCAAATCGGATCCAATTTTCAGCTTGTCGTCGGACGACGACGTCAAAATCACCGTGGCGCCCAGCGCCCGGGCGAGCTGCACCGTGAACAACGAGACGCCGCCGGTCCCCTGGGTCACCACGACGTCGCCGGCACCGATGTTGGCCTCCATCAGCGCACTGAAGGCCGTCACGCCGGCACACGGCACGGTGGCGGCTTCGACGTCGCTGAGGTGCGCGGGCGTGCGGACCAGAGCCGACACGCCGGCGACGCGGTACTGCTGCAACCACCCGTCTTCGGTGTCGCCGGGCAGCTCCCGTTTCGACTCCGGCGTGGGCGGCCCATCCAGCCAACCGGGGTGGAACGCGCCCATGACGCGGTCGCCCACTTGCAGCCCGTCCACCCCGGGCCCGACCGCGACGACCTCTCCCGCACCGTCGCTCATCGGCACGCGCGGCCACGGCCCCGGGAGCAGCCCCATGAGGTTGATGTTGTCGTGAAAGTTCAGGCTCGACGCCCTCACCCTGACCAGGGCCTGGCCCGGGCCCGGTCCATCGACCGGCCTGTCCACGGTCTCGAGGGGCGCCCCGGGCCCCGGCATCACCACCGCACGCTGACGATCGGGAATGCTCATGCGATTCGGCTCCTCACGTTCGGCGCTTGCGCCCTGTAGATGTGACGATAAGCATCCGCGGGCGACCGTTGATTCCCCTGGGCGGCGCAGACCGCCTGGGCGCCACCCGAGGCGTCGATCGCTTCTCGGGTTACAGTTTCGGGGTGAAGTGTCACGCGAGGGCCCCGCGATGACGGGGGACGCCGCAGCAGATCACGCCACCGCGCTCCTGACGATCGAGGCCATCAAACAGCTCAAAGCCCGCTACTGCCGGTACCTCGACAGCAAGGACTGGGCGGCGTGGCGGGCGCTGTTCGCCGACGACTTCGTCAGCGACACGTCCGAGGCCGGCGGCAAGCTGATCGTCGGCGCCGACGAGTTCGTGGCGTTCACCCGCAAAGGCATCGGACGCCCCACGCAGGCGACGGCGCACCAGGTGCACGCGCCCGAGATCGAGCTGACGTCGGCGACGACGGCGCGCGGGGTGTGGGCGCTGCAAGATGTGGTTCGCTTCGGGCCGGGGGTGACGCTGGTCGGGTACGGCCACTACCACGAGACCTACGAGAGCATCGACGGGCGCTGGCTCATCAAGAGCTCCAAGCTGACTCGGCTGCGGGAGGACATCGTCACCCCGCTGTTCTCGATCTATATCTCCGACCGTATCCGGCGGGCCGCCACCAAGCTCGCCGGCCGAATGATGGAGCAGTGATACGCCGATGAGTGCTGGCACCATTTTGATCACCGGCGCGTTCGGCCAGGTCGGCAAGCGATGCGCGCAAATCCTGCTCGACCGGGGACGGACCGTCGTCGCCACCGACCTGCGGACCGAAAAGACCCTGGCCGCCGCGGCGGAGTTGTCCCAGGGCCCCGGCAAGCTGATTGCGGCCTACATCGACCTACTGGACGCCGAGGCGGTGGGCGACCTGATCGCGACCCATCGGCCCGAAGCGATCGTTCACCTCGCCGCCATCGTTTCGCCGCCGTCGTACCGCAATCCCGCGCTGGCCCGACGAGTCAACGTCGGGGGCACCGAGACCCTGCTGGCGGCGGCCGCCCAGCTGCCCGATCCCCCGCTGTTCTTGATGGCGTCCAGCGCCGCGGTCTACGGGTCGCGCAATCCGTACCGCTACCCCGAGCGGATCACCCCGGAGACGCCGGTGCAGCCGATCGACCAGTACGGCGAGGACAAGGTGCTGGCCGAGGCGGCGATCCGGGCCAGCGGCCTGCCGTATGCGATGTTTCGGCTGGGCGGGGTGATCTCGCCGGATACCCAGGCAAGCATCAGCGGCGACCACTTGCTCCTGATGCGCTCGATGCCCGGTGACAACCGCATCCACATGGTGGACGCGCGCGACGTGGCGCTGGCGTTCGCCAACGCCGTCGATCGGGGTGCCAGCATCGCCGGCAAGGTGCTGCTGATCGGCGGCAACGATTCGTATGTGATGCTGCAGCGCGACCTCGAGGACGACCTGATGACCGCGGCGGGCCTGGGCCGGCTCGGGCCCTCGGCGAGCCTGCCCGGCGACCCAAGCGACGACCGCGGCTGGAGCTTCACCGGATGGTTCGACACCACCGAAGCCCAAGCGCTGCTTGACTTCCAGGAGCACGACTGGCACGAGTCGACCGCCTGGGTCGCCGAATCCCAGGGTCGTACCCGCATCGTCCTGTTGGCGTTGGGCCCGATCCTGCGACCGGTGCTGCGCGCCCTGCTCAAGCTGCAGCGCCGCGCCGAGGGCCGTGGCCCGTACGCCGACCCGTGGGGGCTGATCGAGCAGAAGTACGGCCCGGCGGCGCTGGCCGCCTCGGATTAAGGGCTATCCGCCGGACGCGAAGAAGATCGCGGCCTTGCGAATCGAGTCTTCGACGGGCTCCGGTTTCCACCCCAGTTCGCGTTCGGCCTTGCCGTGGTCGAGCGGCGACATCAGCTCCGCCATACGAATTCCCGCGTAGGCGAACGGAAGGTCTCGGCGCAGCAGCCGCGCCGCCAGATCGTTGACGCGCGCACCGGCGCGCACCACCGAAATCGGGATGCCGATGCGCGGCGGGCGCCTGCCGACGGCGGTGGCGGCGATCTGGTGCAGCTCCCGGCCGCTCATGTATCGGTCGGACACGATGTAGCGCTCGCCGTTTCGTCCCCGTTCCGCGGCCAAAAGCATTGCCCTGGCGGCGTCCTCGATGCCCACGACCTCCGACGAGTAGCCGAAGTAGAACGGGAAACGGCCCTTGGCGACGAGGGCGATCAGGGAGCCGTGCGGCGTCGGCGCCCAATCGCCGGGACCGTAGGTGGTGGAGATGCACATCGCCACGGCGGGCAGCCCCCGCTCCCGGGCGTACGACAGCAGCAGGTTCTCGCCGGCCACCCGAGCCTCGATGTAGGGGCCGCCCTGGTCCCAGTTGTGCGGGTCGCCTTCGGTGACCGGCCGGCTGTCGCTGATCGCCAAAGAGCCCGTGGTGCTGGTGTATACAAACCTCTGCAGGTCGGCATCCAGGGCGGCGTCCAGAACGTGCCGCAGCCCTTCGAAGTTGGTGCGAAACAACGGCGCCGGATCGCGCAGCCACATCCGGGCGTCGACCACGCATTAGTACACGACGTCACATCCGGCCATGGCGGCGCGCAGGGCGTCGTCGTCGAAGACGTCGCCGTAGCAGCGCTCGACGGGGAGGTCGTCGATCCCGTGGGTGGAACTGGTGCGGCGCAACATGACTCGCACATCGGCGCCTGAGGCGACGAGCTGCCGCGTGACATGGGACCCGAGGAAACCGCTGGCCCCGATCACCAGCTTCTTTTTGGCGACCACTAGCGATCGATCCATCCCATTTGCGCCTCGGCGTGGTGGCCGCCGACGGGTGGGGTGAGTCGGTCGATCCTCGCCAGTTGGTCGGGGGTGAGTTCGACGGCGTCGGCGGTGACGTTCTCTTCCAGGCGGGCGACGCGCTTGGTCCCCGGAATCGGCACGATGTCAGGACCTTTCGCCAGCAGCCAGGCCAATGCCACCTGGGCCGGGGTGGCCCCCGCGTCGGCGGCGATGTCGCGGAGCTCGTCCGCGCTGCGCAGGTTGTGCTGGAAGTTCTCGTCGAAGAAGCGGGGGTTGGTCTTGCGGTAGTCGCTGTCGGGGAGCTCTCCGTTGGAGCGGATGGCGCCGGTGAGGAACCCGCGGCCCAGCGGCGAGTAGGCGACGAACCCGATGCCGAGTTCGCGTAGCACGTCGAGCACCCCGTCCTCGGGGTCGCGGGTCCACACGGAGTATTCCGACTGCACAGCGGTGATGGGATGCACGGCCTGGGCCCGGCGGATGGTGTTGACGCCCACCTCGGAAAGACCGATGTGCCGGATCTTTCCGGCCGCCACCAGCTCGGCCAGGGCACCGATCGTGTCTTCGATCGGGGTCTCGCGATCGAGGCGATGTTGGTAGTAGAGGTCGATGTGATCGGTCGCCAGCCTCTTCAGGGATCCCTCCACCGCGGTGCGGATGTTGGCCGGGCTGCTGTCGAGGCCGTTACGGCCGGTGTGCGAGATCAGGCCGAACTTTGTCGCCAGCACCACCCGGTCGCGGCGGCCCTGCAGGGCGCGGGCGACGAGTTCCTCGTTCACGTAGGGCCCGTAGACCTCCGCCGTGTCGATCAACGTGACACCGAGGTCGATGGCGCGATGGATGGTGCGAATCGATTCGGCGTCGTCGGTGCCGGCGCCTGCGTACGCGACGGACATGCCCATCGCGCCCAGGCCGAGGCGTCCGACTTCGAGTTGCGCGAGATGAGCCCGTTTCATGGCCCCCATTGTGCGCCGGGCTCCTCGGGGCCACCGGGCGGGTACGGTTGCGTTCGTGCAGGACACAGCGCGACCGGCCCGCAATCTGGCGGTCGACTTCTACCGCGTGTCGGGTGTGATCCTGATCGTGCTGGGGCATTGGTTGGCCGGCTCGGTGACCTATCACGACGGCTCCTTCGGTCGGCAGAACCCGCTCGTCGACATACCGTGGACCCAATGGCTGACCTGGCCCTTCCAGGCGGTTCCGACGTTCTTTCTGGTCGCCGGCTACGCCGGCGCGTTGTCCTGGACGCATCGGCGCGAAACCGACGGTGTGTCGCGCCAGGCCTGGCTTCGGCACCGGCTGGCCCGCGTGCTGGGCCCGACGGCGGTCTACGTGGCGCTGGTGTTGGTGGTGGTTGCGGTTCTCGACGTCGGCCATGTGGCCCGTACGACGATGGAGTACGCGGGTTGGGCCGTCGCAATGCATTTGTGGTTCCTGGCCGTCTACCTGATCGTCGTTTCGCTGACCCCGATTGCGGTTGCGGCGCATCGTCGTTGGGGGCTCCTGGCGCCGGCGGCGTTGGGGGTGGGGGTCCTGGCGGTGGACGCCCTCTCGATCGGTGCCCACGTGCATAACCTTGGCTGGGTCAACTACCTGCTGTGCTGGGGGGCGTTCTACCAGCTCGGGATCGCTTGGCGCGGAGGGCTACTGGGCGGCCGCAGAGCGGTGGTGCTGGCCGCCTGCTCGGCGATCGCGCTCGGGCTGCTGATCGGGCTGGGGATGTATCCGGTCAGCATGATCGGCGTTCCCGGGCAGACGATCGACAACACGACGCCACCCACCGCGGCGCTGCTGGCGTTCGGATGCGCGCAGGGCGGGCTGGCGATAACGCTCGCCCCCGCGCTGAACCGCGCGCTGCGCGCCGCCCGGGTCAAGCGGGCGCTGGCCATCGGCAACAACAACGTGATGGCGCTTTACCTCTGGCACATGATCCCGGTCGTGATCGTTGCGATCGTCGCGTATCCGGCGGGCCTGCTGCCCCAACCGCCGGAGGGAACGGGCCTGTGGTGGCTGGCCCGGCTGGAGTGGGTGGTCGTCCTCGGCGTCGTGACGGCAGTCGAGCTCGTGTTGTTGTGGTCGTTGCGGCGTGTTTTCGCGGCCCCGCTGCCCATGCTGGGTGTGCCCCTTACGGAGCGCTGGGGGGAAGTGACCATGCTGGTCGGTGCCGCGCTGGCCGCCGCTGGCCTACATTTCTTCGCCTACGCGGGGTTCGCGCCGGACGGCCGCCTACCGTGGGTGACCACCGCGTTGTTCGCCGGCGGCGTGCTGCTGGTGGCGCTTCGCCCGACCAGGACCGGCCGGAGCGCGCTCGATCCGGCACCGGCGACAGGGAGGACTCGGGCGCCCCGGGGATAACGGCCCGGCCCGTTTGGCAAGCGACTTACGACCCCTTGAGAGGGGCCGTAATGCCCTGGTCGGAGGCCGTATCTGGGAGAAACGTCTCTGGCAGGTCCCAACGCCCTCGCAAAGGGAGTACGCAGATGTTAGACAGCCTAGCGGTCACCAACAACCACGGCCCTCAAGGGTGCGCCCGGGATGCCCAAGTATTGAAGGAATCCGGCGTACACAAGCTCGTCGTTCTGGACCGCGACGGCAACTGCCTAGCGTTTGTATTGGCTTGGGATAGTTTCGAATACGACGCCGAGACGGACGCCTACGTGTGCGTCGCCGATCGTGATGGCGCCGAACTTCTGACCGTGTACGCAGCCGGTGAGATCAGCTCCGCGCCCGGCGAGGACATGTATGTCGTGACGGCACCGGACGGGTCCGGCCCCGCACGCCGCGGGCCCCGCTGACCAAACCGTTACGTGTATTCGCGCCGCCGAACGCTATGATAGACCGTTCGTACGGTTAGTTATGCCGAAGGGTTGAAGAATGCCCAGGTCGCCTGGCAGGCGTGGCGAGATTCTGGACGCGTTCGTCCGCTACGTGGCCGAACGTGGCTATGAGAGAACGAATATCGGCGACATCGCCGACGAACTCGGCATGTCGAAGGGCACGATCGTCCACCACTTCGGCACCAAGGCCCAGATGCTGCGGGAGCTCGAAGAGACCCACCTGGCCCTCCAGCTCGATGTGCTGCGGATGGCCTGGGATCGCCTGGCCGCCCCGCACGAGCGCATCGCGGCAATCATTTACGCCTCCGCACTGCTGCAGGTGAGCGCGCGCCACGCGACGGTCGCGAGCCAGCGCGAGGTGGTTCAACTGTCCGACGACCCGGCGATGCAGCACGTACGCAAGCTGCGCGATCAGTTGCAGGCACACGCGATTGACGAAATCCGCAACGGAATCGACCTCGGCGTGTTCCGAAGCGTGGACGTCGAATTGGCGGCGCTGCAGTTGTGGGGATCGCTGGAGTGGATGTGGGTGTGGTTCGATCCGGCCGATTCCCGGACGCCCGAAGAAGTCGGCGCCGCTTTCGTCGACGTGTTTCTGGGCGGGCTCCTGCTCGACCGCCTCGGGCTCGCCAAGTGGGCGAACCCGTCCGCCGCCGTCGTCACGGTGGTGCGTGAGTGCCTCGCCGCGGTCACGGCCGGGCGACGCTGACGGGCGATCGCCGAAACGCGTTGCACGGGAGCCAAAGTCGCCGATAGTCGGCGTGCATGACATACCGCTGAGCTGGCTTGCGCCGGCAGCCGCCATGAAACACAAGAAGCCCTGATAAAACCGGGCGTTACGCGGATCGGCACCATGATTTGGGCGAAAGCGGGCGAGATTTGCGATTTATTGACCGCACGTACGGTCTAATGCGATAGTTGCAGCGTGGCGCAAACGATGGCGGCGACGGGCCGGAGGGCGGGGACCCGGGCCGCCGCCTGGGAGGACCACGGAGTGAGCCAGCACCTCGAACGGCATGATGCGCGACGCCGGGGGTCGCGTCGAGCACCGTTGGGACCGATCGCGTCGCGCGGCAGCCGGCAGGCGTCATCTCTCGAGCCACCATCGAAAAGCGCTCTGCCGCGCCGATTTTCGGGGCGTACCTACCCTAAGGGCAGGGCCGTGAATCGGAATCACGCCGGCTGGCTCCGCCGCTCCCCCGCGCCGCCGCGTCGCTCACGTGAACGGCCGGCACAAGAGCCGCAATCCGTCACGCATCCGCGCCGGGGTCTGCGCCGATGACCACTACGCACTCGTTTGCCGGCAAAGTGGGCCAGCGGATCCGGCCGGGCACCGAAGTCGCCGGCGGGTTCTTCCGGATGTGCGTGCTGACCGGCAAGGCCCTGAGGCAGCCGTTCGAGTGGCGCGAGTTCATCTGGACCGGCTGGTTCCTCATGCGGGTGTCGCTGCTGCCGACGATCGCGGTGTCCATCCCTGAGACCGTGCTGCTGATCTTCACGCTCAACCTGCTGCTCGCCGAGATCGGCGCTGCCGACGTCTCCGGTGCCGGTGCCGCGATCGGCGCGGTCACCCAGCTCGGCCCGATCGTGACGGTGCTGGTGGTCGCCGGCGCGGGAGGCACCGCCATCTGCGCCGACCTCGGCGCCCGCACCATCCGCGAGGAGATCGACGCGCTCGAGGTACTCGGCATCGACCCGATCCACCGGCTGGTGGTGCCACGCGTCGTCGCCTCAACGATGGTCGCGGTGCTGCTCAACGGCCTCGTGGTCGCCGTCGGCCTCGGGGGCGGCTACCTCTTCAGCGTCTACCTGCAGAACGTCTCGAGCGGTGCCTACCTGTCCACGTTGACGGCGCTGACCGGCCTGCCGGAGGTGGTGATCGCGTTCATCAAGGCCGCGACGTTCGGGCTGATCGCCGGCCTCGTCGGCTGTTACCGCGGGCTCATCGTCCGCGGCGGGTCCAAGGGTCTGGGCACCGCGGTCAACGAGACGGTGGTGCTGTGCTTCATCGCCTTGTTCGCGGTCAACGCGGCGCTGACCACCATCGGCGTCCGGTTCGGGACGGGGCGCTGATGACGGTCACCGCAGCGGAATCCACGGCGCCCGCCCGCTTCTCATGGGCCAGCCTCAGCCGATACGGCGAGGCCCCGGCCCGGGCACTGGTCGAGATCGGGCAGATGGTCTGGTTCGCGATGACCGCCGTCGGGCAGATCCCCTTCGCCATGCGCCGCTACCGCAAAGAAATGTTGCGGATGGTCGCCCAGATGGGCATGGGCACCGGCGCCATGGCCGTGGTCGGCGGCACCGCCGCCATCGTCGGCTTCATCACCCTGTCCGCGGGCTCGCTGGTCGCCATCCAGGGCTACGCGACGCTGGGCAACATCGGTGTCGAGGCGTTCACCGGGTTCTTGGCCGCGCTGGTCAACGTGCGGTTCGTGGCGCCCGTGGCCGCCGGTCAGGCGTTGGCCGCGACGGTTGGTGCCGGCGCCACCGCGGAACTGGGCGCCATGCGCATCAGCGAGGAGATCGACGCGCTGGAGGTGATGAGCATCCGGTCGGTCGCCTTTTTGGCGTCCACCCGGGTGGTGGCGGGTCTCGTCGTCATCATCCCGCTCTACGGGTTGGCGATCACCCTGGCCTTCGTGTCCCAGCAGGTCACCACGGTTTTCTTCTACGGGCAGTCCGCCGGCACCTACAACCACTACTTCCACACATTCCTGCGCCTCAACGACGTGGGCTGGTCGTTCGCGGAGGTGATCCTGGTCGCGGTGGTCGTGATGACCACCCACTGCTACTACGGCTACACCGCCAGCGGCGGGCCGGTCGGCGTCGGCGAAGCCGTCGGCCGGTCGATGCGGCTGTCGTTGATCACGATCGTCGTCGTCGTCGTCCTGACCGCGATGGCGGTCTACGGCAAGAGCCCGAACTTCAACCTCACGGTGTAGCCGCCCATGACGACTCGGACAGCGGCGGCCCCGCAAATCAAGGATCACCCGCCACGGATCCCGCCCTACAAGACCACGGCCGCGGTGTTCCTGGTGATCGCCGCGGTGGTGTTGTCGTTCGTGTGGCTGCAGTTCCGGGGCCGGCTCACGCCGAAGACGCCCCTGACGATGGTGGCCCCCCGGTCCGGCTTGGTGATGGATCCGAATTCGAAGGTCACCTACAACGGGGTGGAAATCGGCCGGGTGGCCAGCATTTCGCAGATCCAGCGCGATGGCGTGCCGGCGGCCAAGTTCGTCTTGGACGTCCAGCCCAAGTACATCGACCTGATCCCGGCCAACGTTGAGGCCAATATCAAGGCGACCACCGTGTTCGGCAACAAATACGTGTCGTTGACCTCACCGAAAAACCCGACGGCGCAACGCGTTACCACGAGTCAGGTGATCGAGGCGCGGTCGGTGACGACGGAGTTCAACACGTTGTTCGGGACGATCACCTCGATCGCGGACAAGGTCGATCCGGTCAAGGTGAACCTCACGCTGGCCGCGGCGGCGCAGGCACTGACCGGGCTGGGTGACAAGTTCGGGCAGTCGATCGTCAACGGCAACACCATCCTTGACGACATCAATCCGCAAATGCCGCAGATCCGCCACGACATTGCGCGGCTGGCGGACCTCGGCGACACCTACGCGAACGCCGCACCGGATCTGTTGGACTCCCTTAACCACGCGGTGGTCACGGCGCGCACCCTGCACCGGCAGGAGGCCGACCTGGACGCCGCGTTGCTGGCCGCGGCCGGGTTGGGCAACACGGGTGAGGACATCTTCGCCCGCGGCGGCCCCTACTTCCAGCGGGGCGCCGCGGATCTGGTGCCCACCGCCCAGCTGCTCGACACCTACAGCCCCGAATTCTTCTGCACCATCCGCAATTACTACGACGAAGAGCCCGCGGCCTTCGCGACGACGGGCGGCGGCAACGGCTACGCGCTGAGGACGATGACCGAGCTGACGTCGGGGTTGGGCGGCATCCTGACGCTCCCCGGGCTGGCCGGCACGGTGGCCACCATGGGGCTCCTCGGGCTGGCCGGACTGGTGGGCGGCGCGCCGAATCCTTATGTCTACCCGGACAATCTGCCGCGGGTGAACGCTCGCGGCGGACCCGGGGGTGCGCCGGGTTGCTGGCAAGCCATCACCCATGACCTGTGGCCCGCGCCCGAGCTGGTGCTGGACACCGGCGCCAGCCTCGCGCCGTACAACCATCTGGACACCGGCTCGCCGTACGCCATCGAGTACGTGTGGGGCCGCCAAGTCGGGGACAACACGATCAACCCATGAAAATCACCGGCTCCGCAATCAAGCTCGGCATCGTCTCGTTGGTGCTGGCGCTGATCACCGTCTCGATCGTGGTCGTGTTCGCGCAGCTGCGCTTCAACCGCACCAACAGCTATACCGCGGAGTTCAGCAACGCCAGCGGCCTCAAAGACGGCCAGTTCGTCCGCGCCTCCGGAGTGGAGGTTGGCAAGGTCAAGAAGGTGCGCCTGGTCGACGGTGGCCGCAAGGCGCAGGTGGACTTCGCCGTCGACCGCTCGATTCCGCTCTACCAGTCGACGACGGCCCAGATCCGCTATCTCGACCTGTTCGCCAACCGCTTCCTGGAACTCAAGCGCGGCGAGGGTGCGGGTGCCGATCGCGTGCTGCCGCCGGGCGGATTCATCCCGCTGTCCCGAACCTCACCGGCCTTAGACCTCGACGCCCTGATCGGTGGTTTCAAACCCCTGTTCCGGGCGCTGGATCCGGAAAAGGTCAACACCATCGCGTCGGCGATCATCACCGTGTTTCAGGGTCAGGGCGGCACCATCAACGATATCCTCGACCAGACCGCGCAGCTGACCTCGCACCTCGCGGAGCGTGACGAGGCAATCGGCGAGGTGGTCAAGAATCTGAATGTGGTGCTGGACACCACGGTTCGGCATCGCAAGGAATTCGACCAGACGGTCGACAACTTCGAGCGGTTGATCACCGGGCTGGAAAACCACGCCGACCCGCTTGCCGCCGGCACCGCGAACATCAGCAACGCCGCCGGAACCGTGGCCAACCTGCTGGCCGACAACCGCGCTCTGCTGCACAAGGAGATCGACTACCTGCAGGCGCTCCAGCAGCCGCTCGTGGACCAACGCGATCAGCTCAGCGATCTGATCCACAAGACGCCGACCGCGCTCAACCTGATCGGGCGCAGCATCGGCCTCTACGGCGACTGGGTGAACTTCTACCTCTGCGACCTGACGATCAAGTGGAACGGGCTGCAGGCCGGGGGCCCGGTCCGGACGGTCCGTATTTGGCAGCAGCCCACGGGCAGGTGCTCGCCGCAATGAGAACGCTGACCGAATTCAACCGCAGCCGCGTGGGTCTCATGGGCATCACGGTGTTGATTCTCGGCGTCGTGGTCGGCCAAAGCTTCACCAGTGTGCCGATGATCTTCGCCACTCCGAGCTTCTACGGTCAGTTCACCGACACCGGCCAGCTGAACAAGGGCGACAAGGTGCGCATCTCCGGTGTGAATGTCGGCAAGGTGGAGTCCTTCGCGATCGACGGCGACCATGTCCTGATCAAGTTCGACATCGGCGCCAACACCATCGGCACCGAGAGCCGGCTCGCGATCAAGACCGACACCATCCTGGGCAAGAAAGTTCTCGAGATCGAGCCGCGCGGAAACCAGACGTTGAAGCCGGGCAGCGTCTTGCCGCTGAGCCAAAGCACCACCCCCTATCAGCTCTACGACGCGAACTTCGACATCACCAGGGCCGCCGCCGGCTGGGACATCGACACCGTCAAGCGTTCGCTGAACGTCTTGTCGCAGACCATCGACCAGACTTACCCGCACCTGAGCGCCACGCTCGACGGGTTGACCAAGTTCTCCGACACCATCGGCAAGCGCGACGAACAGATCAAGCACCTGCTCGCACAGGCCCACCAGGTGGCCGGCGTGCTCGGTGACCGCAGCGAACAGATCAACCGATTGCTGGTCAACGCCAAGACGCTGCTGGTCGCGTTCAACGAGCGCGGCCGGGCCATCGACGCCCTGCTGCAAAACGTATCGGCCTTCTCGACGCAGGTGCAGGGGTTCATCAACGACAACCCGAGCCTCAACCCCGTGCTGGAGCAGTTGCACGCCATCACCGACGTGCTGGTGGCGCGCAAGGACGACCTGGCCCAAACCCTCACCTATGTCAGCCAATTCGCCGCATCGCTGGGCGAATCCGTCGCGTCGGGACCGTACTTCAAGATCGTGCTGTCCAACCTCTTGCCGTACTGGATCCTGCAGCCGTTCGTCGATGCCGCCTTCAAGAAACGAGGTATCGATCCGGAGGACTTCTGGCGCAGCGCCGGGCTGCCCGAGTTCCGCTGGCCCGACCCGAACGGGACCCGGTTCCCCAACGGGGCGCCACCGCCGGCACCTCCGGTGCTGGAGGGCACGCCCGACCATCCGGGACCGGCCGTCCCGCCGGGAACGGCGTGTTCGTACACACCACCGGCCGACGCGCTGCCCCGGCCGTGGAACCCGTTGCCGTGCACGGGCGTAACCGTCGGCCCGTTCGGCGGCAGCTTCCCGGCGCCGATGGACGTGCAGGCCTCGCCGCCGAACCCGAACGGCCTGCCCCCGACGCCGGGGATCGCGATCGCCGGGCGGCCGGGCGATCCGCCCCCGGAGGTGCCGGGCACACCCGTGCCACTGCCCACCCAGGCACCGCCGGGCGCGCGCTCCGAGAACCTGCAGCCCGCCGGGCCGCTGCCGCCACCGTCAACGTTCGCGCCCGCCCTGCCTCCGGGGCCACCCGCACCGGCCGGACCCGGGAATCAACTGCCGGCCCCGTTCATCAATCCCGGCGGCACGGGAGG
>NZ_LZKE01000118.1:0-21471 GCF_001672675.1 Mycobacterium sp. E2327 | reverse complement strand
GGTTCGGCGGTCTGCAGTACCTGGGAGTGCGTCGCCTCGCGGCCTAACTTGTCCGCGCGTCCGGCCCGGTCCCGCGCTACAGCTTGCGCAGCCGCAGCCGATTGATGGAATGGTCGGCGTCCTTGCGCAACACCAGGGTGGCGCGGGACCGGGCCGGACGCGCGGACAAGTTAGGCCGCGAGGCGACGCACTCCCAGGTACTGCAGACCGGCGAACGCCGCGGTGTAGACGCCGGTGGCCAGCGTGGCGGCCACCCCGGTTGCGGTCAACACGGGCACGGCTCCGGCGGCCACGATCGCGGCGAGCGTGAAGACGACGTTGGCCACGATGATGCCGATCCCGACGCGGCGCAGGTTCGGCGCCGCCGCGAGGCTGAACACGACGAGGCCGGCGAGCACGAAGAACGCGCCCATCGCGTATTCCTGGCCCGACGTGAGTCCCGTCATCGACGAGATTGGGTCGGCGAAGAAGGCGACGGCCAAGCCGCACAGGCCCGTCAACGTGGCGTCGGCGCGCATGGCGAAACGCAGCAGCGAGTCGGTCGAGTCGTACAGGGGGCGGGTCGGAATGCCAGAAACGGCGGTCATGTGATTACTCCTAGCGGTGGCGAGGGGTCGAACTGGTTTGAGCGTGCCGCTCAAGCACTGCCACATCGACCCATGGCGCTGCCAGTTGCTGCCATGCGCAGAATGACCAGCGATTTCGCTCGGCTATTCCCGTACCGGACCAATTAGTTCCACACGTGTCACAAATCGTGGGGTCGATGGCGCGATCGGTCGCCGGGAGACTAGACGGCGATCGCCTCCACGACGCTGAACGGCGAGACCGTCTCCACCACGCGATTCAACTGAAACCCGGAGCGCGCGAGTAGCCGACCGTATTCGTCCGCGGTGCGCTCACGCGAGGTGGCGCTGACGAACATTTCCAGGTCCAGCCACTTGCCCGCGAACTCGCGGCGGTGCGCCGGAATCACGAGTTCGACCAGCAGCAGGTGCTTGCCGGCAGCCGACGACGCGCGCACGTTGGACAGGATGCGCACGGCCTGCTCGTCGGGCCAGTCGTGAATCACGTTCTTGAGCACATACGCATCGCCGCCCGCGGGTATGTCGTCGTCGAAGAACGATCCCTCGGCGATCCGAACCCGGTCCAACACCCGGTGTTTGCGAAGTTCGGCCGGCGCGTCGATCACGACATGGGGTTGGTCGAACAGGACGCCACGCGCCCGCGGCGCGGCGGTCAGCATCGCGGCCAGCAACCGGCCGCGGCCACCCCCGACGTCGACGATGGTGTCGTACGGAGTGAAGTCGTACGCCGCGACGAGCGGCGCGATCGAGATCTCAGAGACGCCGGTCATGGCCTGGTTGAAGACTTCCTGCAGCTCGGGCTGGCCGGCCAGGAATTCGAACAGGGACTGGCCGCGCGCCTGGCAGGCGACGCACTCGCCGTGCCGAAGACTTTCGCTCAGGTGGCTCCAATGGTCACGGTTCTCGGGCGAACCCATCCACCTGGCCCACGCCGCCAGCGAAACGTCGGCGTCACGACGAAGTGGCTGCGCCAGCCGAGTGAGCTCGTAGCGGCCGTCGCGGCGCTGGCGAAAGATCCCGCGCGAGATCAGGGCCCGCAGCAGCCGGGCCAACGCGTCGGCGTCGGCATCAACGGCGACCGCAAGCTCCTGGGCCGACAGCGGCCCGTCCGCCAAAGCGTCGGCGATGCCGAGGTCGGCCGCGGCGGTAATCGCCTGCGCGACCCAGGCGTTCATGACCATTTCCATCAGCACGGCCGGCGCGGGGAAGGTGCGGGCGTGGAGCCGGCTCAGAAAATACCTGGCCGCCTCGATGACCCGGACAGCCTTTGCCGGCGGAATCCTGGATGAAGCCATGAACGCCCCTTGCGTCGGAATACCTTCCGCGAGGGTAACCTGCGGCGTTACGCCCGTCGCGCCAAGCTGACACGCTCGCGCAGATCGGCCGCGATCAGCCGGGCTGCGGCGTTTTGCCAGTTGTGCAGCGAACGCTGCGGCACCTCGGTGACCAGCCACTGCCAGGCCTGCCGCGCGGTGGGGTCCAGGCCGGCCGCGGTGGCGTTCTGCGCGTACGCGCGCACCCCGACGACGTACGGGAAGTACAGCGAGTTGTAGTACCGCCACTCCTCGGTGGTTCCGAAGTCGCCGGCGTCGCGGGGTTTGAGCCGGGCGATGCCGTCGGCGAGAACGGCTTTCAGCTCGTTGGCCCGTTCCAACGGGTGATCGGGCGCGCCGCGCGCGGCCAGTCGCTCGTCGATCACGGGCAACGCGGTCAGCGGGCTGGCGACCAGCTTGGTCAGGTCGGCATAGTGGCCGAGCGCGCGACGGGTGAGCCGGGCGAAGGTTTCGTCATCGATGTATTGAAGGTCCTTGCGGGGATCGGCCGAGCGCAGCGGCAGCGCCGCGCCGGTGTGCCGCAACGCGGCCCGGTCGGCGCGCAGGGTGGGCGACCTGGAGAAGGCCAGCCGGTCCAGTACGCCGGCCAGCGGATCGGCCAGGACCTGCACCGCGATCGCGATCGCGAGTGTGGTGAACAGCAGCACCGTGAGCACGGTCTGCGCGGTGGGCTCGCGTCGGGTCACGGCCAGGCCGATCAGCGCCTGGCCGCCGAACAACACGGCCACGACCATCGAACCGGCGAACGAGCGCAGCATGTCGGCGCGCAGTGCCTGGCCTTCGTCGAAGGCGTCCCACAGCGCCACCGCCACGCCGAGCGTCAGGACGTCGCAACCGGTCGACGCCAGGGCCAGCCAGCTCGGGACGATGCCCAACGGGATGATCAGGATGGCGTTGGCCAGCGCGAAGAACAGGGTCGCAACGACGACCGTGCCGACGACCGGGGTCGGCTGGGCGCGCCGCCGAACGGCGACGACCATCGCCCCCAACGTCGACGTCGAGATGACCGCCATCATCAGCAGGTGACCCGGCCGCAGCGGCCCTTCGACGCTGCCGGCCAGCGCCGCACCCAGCAGGATCAGCGCGCCGACACCGCCGATGAGCAGCAACTCACCGGTGCGCGCACGCCAGCGGTCGCCCGGCCGCGACAGCTCGACGAGCACCGCGAACCACGCCATGCTGGGCACTGCGGCCAGATAGATCTCGAACCGGCTGAGCACCGCGAGATGATGGGCGCTCGCCGTGCGTATCGCGTCCAGTGCCACCACCAGCGCGAAGCCACACAGCCCGATCGCCGCGAGCACAAGCACCGGCTTACGCGGATCGCGGGCCAGCAGATACAACCCCAGCCACCCGCTCAGCGTGAACACCACCGCCGACAGCGCAGCCATGTATCCAGTTTGGCACGGGGTCTGATGCGTGCCGACCCGCTGCTACTTGCCGTACCTCCGATGCCGCTGGCTGTAGTCACGCAGCGCGCGCAGGAAATCGACGCGGCGGAACGCGGGCCAGTGCGCCTCGGTGAACCACATCTCCGAATAGGCGCTCTGCCACAGCAGAAATCCCGACAGCCGCTGTTCCCCCGAGGTGCGGATCACCAGGTCGGGGTCGGGTTGCCCGGAGGTGTAAAGGTTTTCGGAGATGCCGTCGACCGTCACCGCGTCGATCAGCTCCTCCGCGCTGGCACCGTTGGCGAGTTCCTTGTTCAGCAGCGCGCGCACCGCGTCGACGATCTCCCGGCGGCCGCCGTAGCCGACGGCGACGTTGACGTGGAACGGCGCGACGGCCGGCGTCGACTCCACCGCGTCGCGCAGCCGGCGGGCCTGGTCCTCGCCGATCAGCCCGAGGTCGCCGACCGTGCGCACGCTCCAGCGATTGGCCGGGGCACAGATCTCCTCGACCACGTCGGTGATGATCTCGATCAGGCCGGCCAGCTCGTCGGGATCGCGTTGCAGGTTTTCGGTGGAGAGCAGGTACACCGTGGTCATCTCGATTCCGGCCTCTTGGCACCAGCGCAGCATCTCGGCGATCTTGGCGGCGCCCATCCGGTAGCCGTAGCTGACGTCGTCGTAACCCGCGTTGCGCGCCCAGCGCCGGTTCCCGTCGCACAGCACCGCGATGTGCCGGGGAAGTTCGGACTTGGAGGCCGCCAGACCCTGCCTCAGCCGCAGCTCGTAGACGCGGTACAACGGCTCCTTGAGCCGCGGCGGGATGATCTCCACGAAGCTCTACCCTACTGTGAGCGACCACAAATTCCGTGGTGGATTTGCGCAAGCCCACCGCACGTCCAGCAGCGTGTCGTGATCATTCGCGGTTACTGTTGGTTTCAATGGCCGCAAGGCGAGGCAATAGGGAGACATGAGCAGCAAGACCAGCACGCCCACCAACCCGGAGCCCGAGGCGATCGCGCCTGGCAATCCCGTCGAACAGCTCGTCGACGGTGCCGCCGAGGCCATTTCGAAGCCCCGCATGCGCGGCTGGATCCACTTCTATTCGGCGTGGCTGGCGATCGTCTGCGGCGCGTGTCTGGTCTCGGTGTCGTGGGCGGTGGCGTCCACCCGCGCCGGGCTGACGACGTTCGCCTACGCCCTGGCCACCGTGGCGATGTTCGCGGTCAGCGCCACCTACCACCGCGTCAACTGGAAATCCGGCAAGAGCCGCAACCTGATGAAGCGGCTCGACCATTCGATGATCTTCCTGTTCATCGCCGGCAGCTACACGCCGTTCGCGATGCTGGCGATGCCGCCCGAGGACGGGCGAACCGTGTTGTGGATCGTGTGGGGCGGCGCGCTGGCCGGAGTCGTGCTGAAGGTGTGCTGGCCGACGGCGCCGCGCTGGGTGGGCGTCCCGCTGTACCTGCTGCTCGGTTGGGTGGCGGTCTGGTATGCGCCGACCATCATCCACGTCGCCGGGGTCGCCGCGATGGTGCTGCTCGCGGTCGGCGGCGCGTTCTACAGCATCGGGGGCCTGCTCTACGGGCTGCGCTGGCCGGACCCGTGGCCAAAGACGTTCGGCTATCACGAGTTCTTCCACGCCTTCACGGCGATCGCGGCAATCCTGCACTACATCGCGATGTGGTTCGCGGTCTTCTACGTCGGCAACCCGGCCTGACGGTCCGGCTACACCTGCGTGACGTCGGCCGCCGACCAGTAGGCCTTCATCGCGGTGACCTTGCCGCGGTCGTCGAAAACCATCACGTCGATCGGCTCGATCACCATCCGGTGCTCCCCCGCGGTGACGGTCAGGCGGAACTGGAACGCCGCCTCGTTGCCGGCCACCCGCAGTGACACCAACTCGCATTCGCGCTGCACGTCGTTGACCGCGGAATAGAAGCCGTGGATCGCCTGGCGACCGATGTGTACCTCGCCGCCGACGGGGTCCTCAACCGTCGCGTCGTCGGCGTACAAGTCCACCAGCTCGTCGGCGCTGCCCTTGGCCACCAGCTCGATGTAGCGGTTGACGGTGTCGGTGATCGCGTGGACCCGGTCCGGGGCGTTCGGCATGGGACGCAGGGTAGCCTCCCGGCTACGGTCCCGAAACATCCAGGGCCGCGGCCAGTTCGGCCGCCCCGGTTACCGGCAGGTCGCACAGCCGGCCGCGGCACACGTAGGCGGCGTCGGCGCCGCCGACCCGGTCCCGCCCCGCCAGCAGCGCCGACGATTCCGGCGCGCCGCCCACGACGATCGCCCCGCCGGGCGCCAGCCGGCGCGCTTCGGCCAGCAGCGCGGAACGTGACGGGTCGCAGGCGACCGCGATCTGCAGCGGCCCGCGCACCGCGGCTTCGGCGACGGCCAGCCAATGCCCGGCCGACCGCGGCGCGCGCTCCAGCAGCAGCGAGTGCGCCGCGAGGGCCTGACCCGCCGCCCGTAGGTACCGCTCCGCGCGTTCCCCGTCGACGAGGTGCGCCGCGGTCAGCAACGCTTCGGTGATCGACGACGCGCCCGACGGCGTGGCGCCGTCCAGCGGGTCGGCGGGCCGCAGCACCAGCTGCTCGGCGTCGTCGGCGGTGTCGAACCAGCGGCCGGGACGCTGCGGGTCGGCGAAGTGGCGCAGCGCTGTGTCCAGCAAGCCGGTCGCCGTCGTCAGCCACGACGCCTCGGCGGTCAGCTGGTACACCGCAAGCAGACCGGTGGCCAGCATCGCGTAGTCCTCGAGGATGCCCGGACTGTCCCCGACCGTCCCGCCCAGGCTGGCGCGCCGCAACCGTCCGTCGACGACGTGCAGCCCCAGCAGCGAAAGGGCGCAACGCCTTGCCGCAGCGGCCAACTCCGGTTGGTCCAACGCCACGCTGGCCTCCGCCAGCGCGGTGATGGCCAGGCCGTTCCACGACGTGACGACCTTGTCGTCACGCCCCGGCTGCGCGCGGGTGAGCCGCGCGGCCAGCAGCGCGGCGCGGACCCGTTCGGCCCGTTGCGGGTCGTCGGGGTCGGCGGGCAACTGCAGCACCGAGCTGCCGTGCTCGAAGGTGCCGGACGGGGTGACCGCGAAAAGCTCTGCGGCCCAACGGCCGTCGTCGGCGCCGAGCACCTCGGTCAGCTGCGCCGGCGTCCAGACGTAGGTCGAGCCTTCGCGGCCGTCGGCGTCGGCGTCCAGCGACGAGGTGAACATGTCGCCGTCGGCCAGCTCGTCGAGCAGGAACGTCGCCGTCTGGCTGGCGACCCGGCGGGCCAACGGGTCTGCGGTGCGCCGCGCCCAATGGGCGTAGGCGCGCAGCAGCAACGCGTTGTCGTACAGCATCTTCTCGAAATGCGGTACCACCCAAGCATTGTCGACGCTGTAGCGGGCGAAGCCGCCGGCAAGTTGGTCGTAGATGCCGCCGCGGGCCATCGCGTGGGCCGTGCGCGTGACCGCCTCCAGCGCCGCCGGCGACCCGGTGCGCTCGTGGTTGCGCAGCAGTGCCTCGAGGATCGCCGAGGGTGGGAATTTGGGGGCGCCGCCGAACCCGCCGTGCACGGTGTCCTGGTCGGCGAGCACGGAGGCGACGGCGTGGTCACACAGCCGCGGGTCCACGTCGGGCCCGCCGGCGGCCAGTCCACCCGCCATCTTGCGCAACTCACCGGCGATGTGGTCGGAGGCCTCCTCGACCTCGCCGCGGCGGTCCCGCCAGGTCGCGGACACGGCCGAAAGAAGTTGCAGGAAGCCGTCTTTCGGGTAATACGTGCCGCAGAAGAACGGTCGGCCGTCGGGCGTCAAAAAACACGTCATCG
Organism: Mycobacterium sp. E2327; assembly: GCF_001672675.1. NCBI lineage: Bacteria > Bacillati > Actinomycetota > Actinomycetes > Mycobacteriales > Mycobacteriaceae > Mycobacterium > Mycobacterium sp. E2327. Next base: position 14,346 of record NZ_LZKE01000118.1, on the reverse strand, counting down.
GCCATCCGCCGTGCCCGGTGAGCGCCACGGTCGCGTTCATGTACACCGCGTCGATGTCGGGCCGCTCCTCGCGGTCGACCTTGATGCAGACGAACCCCGCGTTCATCGCCGCGGCCACTTCGTCGTCCTCGAACGATTCGTGGGCCATGACGTGACACCAGTGACACGCGGCGTAGCCGATGGACAGCAGGATCGGCACGTCGCGCGCCGCCGCGTCCGCCAGCGCCTGCGGCGTCCACTGCTGCCAATGCACCGGGTTATCGGCGTGCTGGCGCAGATACGGGCTGGTGGCCAGGCCGAGGGTGTTCGTTGCGCCGGATTCAGCCGGGCTCATCGCGGTGTCCCGGTTGGTCGGGGTTCTCGCCAACCGTGTCGGTGCCCTCGTCGGCGGCCTGATCGGGCTCGGGGTGCTCCGGATCGAACGTCTTGGGGACCTTTTTCAGCTGCCGGTTCATCGAACGCAACAGGAACAGGGTCGCGATCAGCAGCAGCACGACGACAAGCAGCCCGACCGGGCTCGCCTTGCCGAAGTCGGGCCCATGGTTGTGCGGGGCGTCGGCAATGACCCGGAGGAGATGATGCGTCACCCGTCGTCCTCGATCCCGGCGAACAGGTCGTCCTCGGGCAGCTTGACCGGGACGCGGGAGCGGGCCAGCTCGAATTCCTCGGTCGGCCAGAGCCGCTGCTGCCACTCGATGGGAGCGGCGAAGAATTCGGCGTTCGGGTCGATCTGGGTGGCGTGTGCACGCAAGGCGTCGTCGCGCTGGCTGAAATACGCCGAGCACTCGACCCGCGTCGTCACCCGGGACTCGAACGGATCACGCTCGGGATCCCAGTGCTTGAGCCACTTTTGGAATGGCCCCTCCTGGCCGCGCTTGACGAACTCGTCGTGCAGCAGCTGCATCCGCGCCCGCAGGAAGCCGTGGTTGTAGTACAGCTTGGACACCGTCCACGGCTCGCCCGCGTCCGGGAAGCGGGCGTAGTCGCCGGCGGCCTCGAACGCGCCGACGGAAACCTGGTGGCAGCGAATGTGGTCGGGATGGGGGTAGCCGCCGTTCTCGTCATAGGTGGTCATCACGTGCGGCCGGAACTCGCGGATCACGCGCACCAGCGCCCCGACGGGTTCCTCCAGCGGCACCAGCGCGAAGCAGCCCTCGGGCAGCGGCGGCGGCGGATCGCCCTGGGGCAGGCCGGAGTCGACGAAGCCGAGCCACCTGTGCTCCACACCGAGGATTTCCGCCGCCTTCGCCATCTCGTCGCGGCGGATTTCGGCCATGTGTTCCAGCACATCGGGCAGGTCCATCGCCGGGTTGAGAATCTCGCCGCGCTCGCCGCCGGTCAGCGTCACCACCAAAACCCGGTGACCCTCGTCGGCGTAGCGGGCCAGGGTGGCCGCGCCCTTGCTCGACTCGTCGTCGGGGTGGGCGTGCACCGCCATCAACCGCAGTTCGCTCACGTGCCCCCTTGTCCGAGTCGGTTCGCCGGTCGCCCCCGAAGGGCTAGAAGTGCTAGAAGCGACCTTATAATTCCAGTTCCGATCGTTGCATCCCGTCGGCCGGCGGCCGGCAACCACCACTGCAGGCATACCCAGGCATGACCGAAACTTCCCCTCCGCGCCCCGAGGTCCGCTACGGGCGATCGCGACTGTCGCGCGTGTCCCGGCGCCGGGTGGCCATCGGGTTGGCCGTGCTGGTCGTCGCCGTCGGCGTCGTCGTCGCGGTCGTCGGCTACCAGCGGCTCGGGACCAGTGACGTCACCGGCTCGCTGGCCGGCTACCAGTTGATCGACAACGAGACGGCGTCGGTAACGATCAGCGTGACGCGATCCGACCCGTCGCGCCCGGTTGACTGCATCGTGCGGGTCCGGGCCAAGGACGGCGGCGAGACCGGCCGGCGCGAAGTGCTGGTGGGTCCGTCCGACCAGGCCACGGTGCAGGTGACGACGACGGTTAAATCCGTCCGACCCCCGGTGATGGCCGACATCTACGGTTGCGGCACCGATGTGCCCGCTTACCTGCGTCCGGCCTGACCGCACGATAAGACGAACAGCGAATATTGAGTCATCATCTGTTTGCGCGGTGGTAACATGGATGAATGCACGGTTCCCCTAGGGACCGTGTATTGCTGCATTAAAGGCCGTCGGAAGAACGGAGCGGCGGTAGCCGGGGCGGGGACCCGGATACCCCCGGCAGCGGGGTGCAAAAGCTTGCGCGAATACGCGAAACGAGAAAGAAATACGAGGACGACGAGATGACGGATACTCAGGTGACCTGGCTGACCCAGGAGTCACATGACCGACTCAAGGCCGAGCTCGACCAGTTGATCGCGAATCGTCCGATCATCGCCGCGGAAATCAACGACCGCCGCGAAGAGGGCGACCTGCGCGAGAACGGCGGCTACCACGCGGCCCGCGAAGAGCAGGGCCAGCAGGAGGCCCGCATCCGCCAACTGCAGGACCTGCTCAACAACGCCAAGGTCGGCGAGGCGCCCAAGCAGTCCGGCGTCGCGCTGCCCGGCTCGGTGGTCAAGGTCTACTACAACGGCGACAAGTCCGACAGCGAGACGTTCCTGATCGCCACCCGCCAGGAGGGCGTCAACGACGGCAAGCTCGAGGTGTACTCGCCCAACTCACCGCTCGGCGGCGCCCTGATCGACGCCAAGGTCGGCGAGACCCGCAGCTACCAGGTGCCCAACGGCAACACCGTCGAGGTCACGCTGGTCAGCGCGGAGCCGTACCACTCGTAGCGTTTTGCGCGAGCAGACGCGGACTCGCACTCAATCTGCCTTGAGTATGCGATTTTGCGTCTGGTGGCCGGGCTAAGCCAGCGCTTGTTCGAGGTCGGCCAACAGGTCGGCTTCGTCCTCGATGCCGACCGAAAGCCGCACCAGGTCGTCGGGCACTTCGAGTTGCGAGCCGGCCGTCGACGCGTGCGTCATGGCGCTGGGCAGCTCGATCAGCGACTCGACGCCGCCCAGCGACTCGGCCAGGATGAACACCTCGGTTCGGGCGCACAGCTGCTCGGCGGCCTGCCGGCCCCCGCGCATGCGCACCGAGACCATGCCGCCGAAGTCGCGCATCTGGCGCGCGGCGACTTCATGGCCGGGATGCCCGGGCAGACCCGGATACAGCACCGCGCTCACCGAGGGATGCTCGGCGAGGAATTCGGCTACCGCGCAAGCGTTTTCGCTGTGCCGCTGCATCCGCAGCGCCAGGGTCTTCAGGCCACGCATGGTCAGGTAGGCGTCGAACGGTCCCGGCACCGCGCCCGCCCCGTTCTGCAGGAAGGCGAACGCGTCGTCCAACTCCTGGTCGTTGGTGATGAGCGCGCCGCCCACCACGTCAGAGTGGCCGCCGATGTATTTGGTGGTCGAGTGCAGCACCACGTCGGCGCCCAGCGTCAGCGGCTGCTGCAGCGCCGGCGAAGCAAAGGTGTTGTCCACCAACAGCTTCGCGGAGTTTTGTTTGCCCATCTCCGCGATCGCGGCGATGTCGGCGATGGTCAGCAACGGGTTGGTCGGTGTTTCCACCCAAATCAGCCGGGTGTGCGGGGTGATCGCGCCCTCGACGGCGTCCAGGTCGGACAGCGCCACCGGCGTGTACGAGACGTCCCACTTGGTGAACACCTTGTCGATCAACCGGAAGGTGCCGCCGTAGGCGTCGTTGGGGATGACGAGGTGGTCGCCGGGCCGCAGCATCGCCCGCAGCGCGCAGTCGCCGGCCGCCATCCCGGACCCGAACGCGCGCGCGAAGGCGCCCTCCTCGACGGCCGCCAGCGAGGCCTCCAGCGCATCCCGGGTCGGGTTGCCGGTGCGCGCGTAGTCGAATCCGCCGCGCAGGCCGCCGACGCCGTCCTGGGCGAACGTGCTGCTGGCGTAGATCGGGGCGTTCACCGCCCCGGTCGCCGGATCCGGCCGGTACCCGGCGTGGATGGCCTTGGTGGCCAATCCCTTGAACTTGTGGTCTGCGCTACGGTCCTCGCTCATCGACGCTCAGCCTAGTGACAGCCCCGATCGGGCATGAAAATCGGTGGCGGGGGTACTCGTCGTCGTCCCCATGCGATGACCAGCCAGGGAGAACCACCATGCCCGACGACGGCGCCACCCGGACCGAGCTGTCCCTTTTCGATCGCTGCGCGACCTATACGGGCGAATGGGTTTCCAGGCCTTCGTTTTTCGCGATCTGCGTGCTGGTGGTGGTCGCGTGGATACCCACCATTTGGGCGCTGCCCACGGTCGATACCTGGCAACTGGTCATCAACACCGTCACGAACATCATCACGTTCCTGCTCGTCGCGTTGCTGCAGAACACCCAGTCGCGCAGCAATCGCGCGATGCAGCACAAGCTCAACGCGATCGCCGACGCGCTGCAATACCTGACGGGTGAACTGGACGGGCAGCCGCCACGCCTTCAGCGGCACCGCGCCGCGTTGGGCGAGGCGGTCGGCTCGGAAATATGGATGGGCTCCCGGTCTGACCTGGGGCGGCTCAGCCCTCTTCGATCGGCAGGCACACGGTCGTCATGATTTTGTCCGCCAAGGTTTGCCGCTTGGCGTCCCACAGCGGGAACAGGTAGCCGAGGCCACAGATGAGCGAGTCAACGAAGTGCGCGATCTGGCGCACCACCGACATCCCGAAACCGATGGGCTGGCCGGTGACCTCGCTGACCACTTTGAACTTCATCACCGATTTGCCGATGCTCGAGCCGGTGACGCCCTGGCGGTAGCCGTAGTCCCAGACCAGGTAGGCCACCGCGGCCAGCCACGTCAACCAGAACGCCATCGTGCCGATGCCGCTGGGCTGGTTGACGCAGTACTGGTTGACGCTGTACTGGGTGATGTCGCTGACGCACGACTGTTGCGTCGTGAGGGCCTGAATGAGCGCGCCGATGCCGACCAGGATGCCGGCCGGGATGTTGTCGATGAGATACGCCAGCACCCGGGTGACCCACGGGGTGTAGGACTCCGTCGGCAGGGCGCGGATCGCCGGTCCGGGCGGGGGCGGCGCGTATCCGCCTGACGACGGGGGTGGCGGCGGGTAGGAACCGCCGGCCGGGGGCGGCGGAGGGGGCGGAGAGGCTTGTTGGCCACCGGCCCCAGGGGGCGGCGGGTAGGACTCGCCGGGCGACGGTTGATCGGACATGGGCAACCCTCCACTGCGTTAGCTGAATCAGGCCGAATTACAGTACCTCGGGCCGGCTTGGCTAAGCGGTTTAAGCGCGCCGCGCTAACGCCGGCCCGTGGATCCGCGGGGCCCCTCCGACAGGAATCCCAACAGGTCGTACCGGGTGATCACCCCGACCGGTTTGCCCTTCTCCACCACCATCAGCGCGTCCCAGTCGCGCAGTGCCTTGCCCGCCGCGCTGACCAGCTCACCGGCGCCGATCATCGGCAGCGGCGGGCTCATGTGCTGCGCGACCGCGTCGGCCAGCTTGGCGCGGCCCTCGAAGACGGCGGACAGCAGCTCACGTTCGGAAACGCTGCCCGCGACCTCGCCGGCCATCACCGGCGGCTCGGCGCCGACCACGGGCATCTGCGACACCCCGTACTCGCGCAAGATGCCGATGGCGTCGCGCACCGTCTCGGACGGATGGGTGTGCACCAGGTCGGGCAGCTCACCGGACTTGCGGCGCAGCACGTCGCCAACGCTGAACTCCTCGGTCGACCCGTCGAGGCGCGCGCGCAAGAACCCGTACGACGACATCCACGCGTCGTTGAAGATCTTCGCCATGTAGCCCCGCCCGCCGTCGGGCAGTAGGACCACGACCAGCGCGTCGGGTCCGGCCTCCTCGGCCACCTTGAGCGCGGCGACCACCGCCATCCCACACGACCCGCCGACCAGCATCGCCTCCTCGCGGGCCAGCCGCCGGGTCATGTTGAACGAGTCGGAGTCCGACACCGCGATGATCTGGTCGGGAACGGTGCGGTCGTAGGCGTCCGGCCAGAAGTCCTCGCCGACACCCTCGACCAGGTATGGCCGACCGCTGCCACCCGAGTAAACCGAGCCTTCCGGGTCGGCTCCGATGATTTTGACGCGGCCGCCGGACACCTCCTTGAGGTAGCGCCCGGCGCCGGTGATCGTCCCGCCGGTGCCGATCCCGGCGACGAAATGGGTGATCTTGCCGTCGGTGTCGGCCCAGATCTCCGGGCCGGTGGTGGCGTAGTGGCTGGCCGGTCCCTCCGGGTTGGCGTACTGGTCCGGCTTCCAGGCCCCCTCGATTTCCCGGGTCAGCCGGTCCGAGACGCTGTAGTAGCTGTCCGGGTGGTCGGGCGGCACCGCCGTCGGGCACACGACCACCTCGGCGCCGTAGGCGAGCAGCACGTTGCGCTTGTCCTCGCCGACCTTGTCGGGGCAGACGAACACGCACTTGTACCCGCGCCGCTGGGCCACCAAAGCCAGGCCGACGCCGGTGTTGCCCGACGTGGGTTCGACGATGGTGCCCCCGGGCTTGAGCTGCCCGCTGGCCTCGGCGGCGTCGATCATCTTCACCGCGATCCGGTCCTTCGAGCTGCCGCCGGGATTGAGGTATTCCACCTTGGCCGCCACGGTGCCGGCGCCGTCGGGAATGACTGAGTTCAGCCGAACCAGCGGCGTTCCCCCGATGAGGTCACTGATGTGCTGCGCGATCCGCATGCGTTCATCGTCTCAGGCGGTTTCGCGCGGCGCACACTCGCTAGGTCCGATTGCGCGACTCCTTACTCGCGCCGTGCCGGCGCTCGCCGTCGTCGCGCTAGGTCCGATTGCGCGACTCCTTACTCGCGCCGTGCCGGCGCTCGCCGTCGTCGCGCTAGCCGGTGGCCTCGCGGATGTAGTCGCCGATCTGGCGCAGCGAACGGATCGCCTCCGGAACCAGCGGCGCGGCCAGCTGGAAGTCGTGGACCTGGCCGGGCCAGACTCGCACCTCGGCCGGCACCCCGACCGCCGCCAACCGCGACGCCGCCAACTGCGCGTCGTGCAGCAACACCTCGGATCCGGAAACGTGGATGAGCGTCCGCGGCAGGCCGGGCTTGATGTGCTCCAGGGGCTCGTAGATTTCTTCGGGTTTGCCGTCGACGATGTTCTTTTCGGCGGCGCTAGCAACCAATGCGACGAGGGCGTCGAACGCGTTCGCGGAGAACATCGCGTCGCTCTTGATGTTGGGGTGCGCCTGCTTGCATTCCTTTGCTAGCTGCAGCAGTGGCGAGATCGCTACGAGCGCAGCGGGCATATCGGAGTCGCCGTGCCCTTCCTCCTGCAGGCGTTGCGCCAGGGCCAGCGCGAGGTATCCGCCCGCCGAGTCGCCGGCGAGCACGATCTGGTCCGGCTCGTAGCCACGCTCGCGCAACCATTGGTACGCGTCGTGGCAGTCGTTGAGGGCCATGCCGATCGAGTGCTTGGGCAACAGCCGGTAGTTGACCACCAGCACCGGCGAGTCAGCAAACTTCGACAGCGTCTCGACCAGCCGCCCGTGCGAGTTTGCTCCACAGGTCAGAAACGCGCCGCCGTGCAGGTAGACGATCACCCGGCGGGTGCCGTCCGCGGGCAGCACCCCGGGGGCGCGCACCAGCTGCGCGGAAGCATTGGGCAAGTTCACCGTCTCGCGGACGGTGGCGGAGACCGGGAGCAGGACCCGGGCCGCGACGTCGATGAGACCCCACGGCCACGGCAGGTTGGGAACGTGGCTGCCGACGGAAAGGACCGGCCGGATGGTGAGCCGGGATGCGAGGTTAGCTACCCGCGCAGCAACGCTGGGACCGGACTCGAGTACCTCGACCGGTGCGCCGTCGCTGATGGCAAATCTGCGTGCCTCAACTCTACGTCGCTTGAGAACCTCATGTGGCCGAACGGTATTCCGGGGGGAACCGGATACCTTGCTAGGTGCGGTCATGCTCAACACTTCCTACGGCGTTGTAGTCCGATACAGCATGTGACGAGGCAGCCAAGCGTCCGGTTCAGCCCACTCTCCAGGGCGTTCAGCCAACCCTTGAAACTTAGCTTGACAGCCTTTGCTGAGTAGAACGTTTGAAGAATCTGATTCGATACCACATTTGATTCACAACGTGACCACATTGTTCATAAGCCGCCCGCGCAAACCCGTGAGCCGAACTAAACTGGCCCTGTGACCATTCGGGTGCCGCGTCGTTCGACGATCGCCCTGGCCACAGCCGGCGCGCTCGCCTCGACGGGAACTGCCTATCTCGGCGCACGCAACCTGCTGGTTGGCCAGGCGGCGCACACGCGCACCGTCATTCCGAAGGCGTGGGACATCCCGCCGCGCGCCGACGGCGTGTACACCGCCGGCGGCGGGCCGGTGCAGCGGTGGCAGCGCGGCATGACGGCCGACCTGCACCTGATGATCTTCGGCGACTCGACGGCCACCGGATACGGCTGCATGAGCGCCGAGGAAGTCCCCGGCGTGCTGATCGCCCGCGGGCTGGCCGAGCGGGCGGGCAAGGTCGTCCGGCTGAGTACCAAGGCCATTGTCGGCGCCACGTCGAAGGGTGTCGCCGGCCAGGTCGACGCGATGTTCGTGGCCGGCCCGCCGCCGGACGTGGCGGTGATGATGCTGGGGGCCAACGACGTCACGGCCCTCAACGGCATCAGCCAGTCGGCGCAACGGCTGGCCTTGACCGTGCGCAAGCTGCGTTCCCGCGGCGCGGTGGTGATCGTCGGCACCTGCCCCGATCTGGGTGTCATCAGTGCGATCCCGCAGCCGCTTCGCTCGCTGGCGCACGCGCGGACTTCGCAGCTCGCCCGCGCCCAGACCGCCGCCGTCCGGGGGGCGGGCGGCGTGCCGGTCCCGATGGCGCAGCTGTTGGCACCCCAATTCCGGACCGCGCCCGAGCAGATGTTCTCCGCCGACGGCTTCCACCCCTCGCCGACCGCGTACGCGCTGGCCGCCGAGGCGCTGCTGGACGCGGTGTGCGACGCGCTGGGCATCGAGGTCGAGAGCCCGACGCCGGGCGTTCCGGTCGCCGTCGTCCCACCGAGGCTCGACGAGTCCCCCGCGCGGTTGACCCTCGTGACGCGGCTGTGGCGGCGCCCGGCCGCCGGGTCCCCCGCCCCGTCTGATTCCCAGCCGGTCGGCACCGACTAGATTTGTTCTAGCCCGTCGGGGTGACAAAACACCCGCTTGGGAAGCGAGCCCGCGTCCGCTGGAAGGGAACAAACCATGCCTGAAGCCGTCATCGTCTCAGCCGTCCGCTCGCCGATCGGCCGCGCCATGAAGGGATCGCTGGTGTCCATGCGGCCCGACGACCTGGCCGCGCAGATGGTGCGCGCCGCGCTGGACAAGGTGCCCGCGCTCAACCCGCACCAGATCGACGACCTCATCCTGGGCTGCGGCCTGCCGGGCGGCGAATCCGGCTTCAACATGGCGCGCGTCGTCGCCGTCGAGCTGGGCTACGACTTCCTGCCGGGCACCACGGTTAACCGGTACTGCTCGTCGTCGCTGCAGACCACCCGGATGGCGTTCCACGCGATCAAGGCGGGCGAGGGCGACGCGTTCATCTCGGCGGGTGTGGAGACCGTGTCGCGATTCGGCAAGGGCAATTCCGACTCCTGGCCCGACACCAAGAACCCGCTCTTCGACGAGGCCCAGGAGCGTTCGGCGGCCGCGGCTCAGGGCGCCGACGAGTGGCACGACCCCCGTGCCGACGGAAACCTGCCGGACGTCTACATCGCGATGGGTCAGACCGCCGAAAACGTCGCGATCATGACCGGCATCAGCCGCGAGGATCAGGACCGCTGGGGAGTGCGCAGCCAGAACCGCGCCGAGGAGGCGATCAAGAGCGGCTTCTTCGAGCGCGAGATCACCCCGGTGACCCTGCCCGACGGCACCACCGTCACCACCGACGACGGCCCCCGCGCGGGCACCACCTACGAGAAGGTCAGTGAGCTCAAGCCGGTGTTCCGGCCCAACGGCACCGTCACGGCAGGCAACGCGTGTCCGCTGAACGACGGCGCGGCCGCGCTGATCATCACCAGCGACACGAAGGCCAAGGAACTGGGCCTGACGCCGCTGGCGCGCATCGTGTCCACCGGGGTCAGCGGCCTGTCGCCGGAGATCATGGGCCTGGGCCCGATCGAGGCGAGCAAGAAGGCGCTGGCCAGGGCGGGCATGTCGATCGGCGACATCGACCTGTACGAGATCAACGAGGCCTTCGCGGTGCAGGTGCTGGGTTCGGCGCGCGAGCTGGGCATGGACGAGGACAAGCTGAACGTGTCCGGTGGGGCGATCGCCCTGGGCCACCCGTTCGGCATGACCGGCGCGCGCATCGCCACCACGCTGCTCAACAACCTGCAGACCCACGACAAGACGCTGGGCCTGGAAACCATGTGTGTCGGCGGCGGCCAGGGCATGGCGATGGTGATCGAGCGGCTCAGCTAGCCGCCCCGCGCGACTGCATGTGAATCCTGGGCTTTGCGTGTAACTCGTGGGCGGCGACACGCCGAGCGGCTGCGCCGTCAGTGCACACCGAAAACCGTAAGCGCACAACCAAAAGCGTTAGCCGCGCAGAACCCCGTCGGCGACGGCGCGCAGCTTGTCCGGGTTGGCCACGTTGTGGATGGTGGCGATACGCCCGTCCGCGTCGAGTTCGACTGTGAGCGTGGCGATCACGCGGCCTGAAGCCGAGAAGACGATGCCCGGCCCGCCGTTGATGTCGGTGACTTCGGCTGTCATATCGGCGATTTCGACGCCTTCGTACGGGCGCTTGGTAACACCGGCGAGCCAGGCGGCGACCTTGGCCATGCCCTCGACCGGGCGCAGCGCCTGGCGCACCTTTCCGCCGCCGTCCGTCCACAGCGTGACGTCGGGGGCGAGCAGTTGCATGAGGTCGTTGATGTCCCCGCCGGTCGCCGCGGAAAAGAAGCGTTCGGTGACCGCGCGCTTCTTGCCGCGGTCGGCCTCGAACCGGGGCCGGCGCGCCTGCACGTGATTGCGGGCGCGGTGGCCCGCCTGGCGCACCGCGGCCTCGGAACGTTCGACGGCCGAAGCGATTTCGGCGTAGCTGAAGTCGAACACCTCCTTGAGGACGAACACCGCGCGCTCCAGGGGGCTCAGCGTCTCGAGCACGACCAGCATCGCCATCGACACCGATTCGGCGGCCGCGACGTCCTCGGCCGTGTCTTCGCTCGTGAGGATCGGCTCGGGCAGCCACGGCCCCACGTAGGTCTCCCGTTGGCGCCGCGTCGAGCGCAGTCGTTCCATCGACAGATTCGACACGATGCGCGATAGGTAGGCCTTGGGGTCGGCGACCTGACCCCGATCGGCCGCCGACCACTTCAGCCACGCATCCTGGGCTACGTCTTCGGCGTCGGCCGCCGAACCCAGGATCCGATAGGCGATGGCGAACAACAGTTTCCGGTGTTCGACGAACGCCTGCTCGTCGGCGCTCATCGGGTGAAGCCCCCGCCGCGCCGCCATGTCACGGCTCCCAGCGCGGGCAGCAACTTGAGCAATCGGTAGGTCGTCCAGGGGCTGGCGCTCACCGTTTCCTTATAGGCGACGGCCCACCGACCGGCCAGATAGAAACGCGACGGGCTGTCGTCGGGATGGGTGAACTGGATGACGGCGTCGTGCCGCCCCAGGCTCACCGGCTGGTGGATGTAGCCGAAGCGGAATCGCTTGGTCTGCTTGCCCTTCAGCTCCCGCACGATGTTGGCCGCGGCGTGCACACCGGTCGGGATGCCGCTCTGGCAGGTGCCGTGCACGAGGCCATAGCCTTGCCGGACCGCCGCGGCGTCGCCGACGACGTACACGTCCGGGTGCGATACCGAGCGCAGCGCCGCATCGGTGACGATTCGGCCGCGGTCGTCGACGCGCAGGCCCGCGGCGGCCGCCAGCGGCGACACCCGCACGCCCGTGGCCCATAGCACCGCGCGCGCCGCGACGACCTCGCCGTCGGCCAGGGCGACCCCGTCGGGCATGACCTTGACGATGTCGACGCCGGAACGCATCCGCACGCCCAACCGGTCCAACCCGGCATGCAGGCGGGCGCGCGCCTTGGGGCCCATCGTCGATCCGGGTGTCTGCCGGCTCAGCAGGACGACGTCGAGTTCGGGATGCCGCTCGGCGATCTCGGCCGCCGATTCGATGCCGGTCAAACCGCCGCCGGCGACCACGACCGTCCCGGCGTCGAGCCGATCCAGCTGCTGGGCCAGCAATCCGGCGTCGTGGGCGCTGTTGAGCGTGTAGGCGAATTCGTCGACGCCGGGCACGACCTCGGTGTCGGCGACGGCGCCGAGCGCGTACACCAGGGTGTCGTAGCCGATCGTGCGCTCGTCGTCGAGACGGACGGTCCGCGCGTCGGCGTCGAGGCCGGTGACCCAGCCCTGGACGAACTCGACGTCCGTGCCGGCGAGCATGTCCGGGATCTCAAGGTCGGCCAGCCGCTGGCCCGAAGCCGCCTGGTGCAGGCGCAGCCGCTCGGTGAAACGAGCCTGCGGGTTGACCAGGGTGACGCGCACGTCGTCGCGGCCCTTGACCCGGCGCGCCAAGCGGGTGGTGGCCGCCATGCCGGCATAGCCGGCGCCGATGATCACGATGTGCTTCATGATGCTGCCTTTCGCGAGCGAATGTGTGCTGACAACCAGCAGACGCATCCAGCGGTCGCGGATGTGACATCGCGCGGGCGCACAAAAAACCGGCACGCCTGCGGGCGTGCCGGTTTTCCCGTCGGAGCCGGGGCTAGTCGTTTTGCAGGTAGCTGAGCAGGCGCAGGATCTCGAGGTACAGCCAGACCAGGGTCACGGTCAGGCCCAGCGCGATGCCCCACGCCGCCTTCTCCGGCGCGCCCGCGCGGATCATCTGGTCGGCCGCGTCGAAGTCGATCAGGAAGCTGAAGGCCGCGATGCCGATCATCACCAGCGAGAAGATGATCGCGATCGGTCCGCCGCTGCGCAGGCCGAGGCCGGTGCCGCCGCCGACGTGGAACATCGCCAGGATGAAGTTGCCGAGCATCAGGAACAGCGCTCCGAACAGGGCGGCGACCACCATCCGGGTGAACTTGGGCGTGACCCGGATGGCGCCCGTCTTGTAGACGACGAGCATCCCGAAGAACACACCGACGGTGCCCAGAACGGCCTCCCCGATCAGCGCGCCGGCGTTGGCGTTGGAGACCTGGAAGTTGGCGAAGACGAACGAGACGGCGCCGAGGAAAAGGCCCTCGAGAACCGCGTAGCTGAGCACGATCGCCGGGCTGTCCTGCTTGCGCCCGAAGGTGGCGATCAGCACCAGCCCGAGGCCGCCGAGCGCGCCGATCAGGGTCAGCGGCATCGCCAAGGCCAGGTTGGAGGCCACCATGAAGTAGGACACGATCGCGGCGCCGATCAGCACGGCCAGCGTGATGCCGGTCTTGGTGACGACGTCGTCGATGGTCAGCGGCCGAGACGCCCTGGTGTCCTGGTAGGGAGCCACGTAGGGGTCGGCCTGGTAATAGCCCTGGGCCGCGCCAGTGCCGAATTGCGCGTATCCCCCGCTCTGCCTGGGCAGCGAACGAAATACCGGGTTACTTGTCTCCCGCACCGTCGGATCCTCTCTTGATGGCTATGGGTTCGAGCTGTGCGAACACCTGCTCAACGACCAGCGGGTCGCCCTAGTTCCCAACGGACCTGCTGTTTTCTCGGTGTTTCCGGCTATGTAAACGGGCTCTGCTGTTGTCGTCCGGTCAAACATAAACCTTACCCGCGGAGATCGCTGCGGTCGTGACGATCTAGATTGCTGGTCGAGACCGGGCGGCGATTGGGAGGACGAGGGCGTTGACCGTGGCAGCTGTCGAATCCGAGGAGGTCCTGACCCGGGTCGAAGGCGGCGTCGGGTTGATCACGCTCAACCGGCCCAAGGCGATCAACTCGCTGAATCAGACGATGGTGGACGCGTTGAGCGCGGTGCTCACCCGTTGGGAAACCGACGACGCGGTGCGGGCGGTCGTGCTGTCCGGGGCGGGCGAACGCGGATTGTGCGCCGGCGGCGACGTCGTGGCCGTCTACGAAAGCGCCCGCAAGGATGGCGTCGAGGTCCGGAAGTTCTGGCGCGACGAATATCTGCTCGACGGCCAGATCGGGCGCTTCGCCAAGCCGTACGTGTCATTGATGGACGGCATCGTGATGGGCGGCGGCGTGGGGGTCAGCGCGCACGGCAGCGTCCGCGTGGTGACCGAAACCTCAAAGGTGGCAATGCCGGAGGTGGGCATCGGGTTCGTTCCCGACGTCGGCGGGGCGTTCCTGTTGTCCCGGGCGCCGGGTGGGCTGGGGCTGCACGCCGCGCTGACCGGGGCGCCGTTCTCCGCAGCCGACGCCATCGCCATGGGATTCGCCGACCACTACGTCCCGCACGACGAATTGGACGCGTTCGCCAAGGCGATCGTCG